>JAFLTM010000007.1 GCA_022509225.1 Muribaculaceae bacterium | reverse complement strand
ATGAAAATCAGATGAACCGGAAGAAAATGCGAGTTCAACTTCATTGAACACTCCGAATCTCCCTCTTCTCGCTATACCGAGATACTGGCTGAAAGTCAGTGCAGCGGAATAGGATTCACTCTTATACATTATGTCATGGAGATTGAAACTCATGTCTTCATCTATCTCCATATTGAATGACCCGATACTTGCCCTTCCGGATGTATATCCGAGCCTCATGCCCACTGATATGTTACTTCTCACGAAATAAGCGAAATATGGTCTTATCGAGAATATATGACCTTTGAAATCGATATCGGAAACAAGGTCAAGAATCTGAAGGTCAGCAGTTGAAAACTCCCCGTAAGATGCCGTGAGACCCACCTGCCAAATCCCTTTCGGGATAAAGAGCCAATTGAACAGTCCCCGGTCAAACCGTTGCCTGCCGAGATTCCTGTCTTTCAGTATCATGTTTATGGTGTCCCCCCGGAAAAGGACTTTTTCGTTGAGGTCTATTATATCTTCTTTTTTTAATGAATCGGAACGGACTTTCCTTGCAATAGCAGTGGTGCGTTCTATAACATCAGTTCTGGTGATAATCTCTTTAACGTAAATAGTGTCGGCACTATAAACAGTGTCTGTCTTCACAATTTCCGATTTTGATGACACCTGTTCGTTCTGAGCCGAAATGGGGGAACCGGGTGCAGTGAACGCAAGAAGGAGGAATATAAATCTCATCAATCTTTTCATGGCATCACAGATAGAAGGTTGCACCGAATGAAATCGAGAAAAGATTAATCCGGAAATTGGCTAATTTTGAATTTCTGTGAGAGACATAAACCTGGTCTTTTACAGAACGCGTGTCGGTGTAACTGAATCCAAGCAATCCTATGTTTACTTCCAGTGCGGAATAATTGTTCAGGAATATGCAGAGACCCGGTGCCAGACCCACTTCGATTGAAAAATTTCTTTCGTAAGTTCCTGTTAGGTCAGTACCAGTACCGGTTGTCAATTTCGACTGACCCCCTCCCAGTTGCAACTGCACCTCGTTGAAGAATCCGAAACGCTTACTTTTCCCGATTGAAAAATAATTACGCATCACTGCGGTGCCGTAATAACTGTGCGACAGTCGATAAAGATGGTCGAAAGTGTAGTCGGTCTCTGCGTCAAGCACTATATCTGCGTTCGCTACCTTGGCAAGTGATCGTGCGTATGAAAATCTCGCTCCCAATGCTAGGTCATTTTTCACCGCATAAAGTGCCATGGGTGAAATTTTAAAACTATAGGTATCTGCAGTTATCCCCTCAAGAATGAGAAACTGATACTTATCTTGTGACGACTGGGAGTAAGAAACGGAAAGACCGACAATCCATTGACCTTTCGGCACAAACACCACTGATTCGATATCACGTTGAAATTCTTCCAGATTTCCCACAGTGGTTTCGTTTGACACCGTGTCATTCCATTCCTCGATTCTCAATTCAGAGTCGGAGATAATAACCTCTTTCACCTCCTGAGCCTTTGAAAGAGCCCACGAAGACAGGAGTAACGCCATTATAAAAATAGTTTTCAACCTCATAGGTTATTGCATCTCTAAATCATCGTCGTAAATAAGCTCGAAATCATCCACATACATTGTAGATCCTTCACCTCCGGAGAAATAATCTCCATATTTTGATGCGGCACATAATATAATCAAGTATTTCGGAGATTTTGAATTTGCACTTTTAAAATACTTGAATGGAATTATAACCTCCTCCAAGACATTGTCATCTCCAAAATCCTCTTCAAAGGTTCTTTGTCCATAAGCTATGAATTCAGAAGGCAAATTGTCTTCTGTTATCAAAGTTGATTGAACATAAGTCCTTGCCCGATGTATTTCAGTTGATAAAGCAATATAAATTTGACCTTTATCCAGTTCACCCTTCTTGATATAATTATCGTTACCCCCCTTGTCAGCTTTTTGAGGTCTATAATTTACCCAAACCCTAACAGCTTTCGGATGGGAACCATTATATGCTCTCCCCAAGTCAATGATACCATGAGTGGTTTGCTCCGTACTGACAAATGAACCTGTAAACAAACTGGCAGCTCCATGTTTGCCTATTGTAGTTGTAAAAATGGTTACTCCTACATATTTTGATGTAAGTTGTGCGCAAGATGTACCGCCGTGTTTGAAACCGGTGAATTGAACTGTCAGATTATCATTATCACTAATTGTCGTCGAACCATTGTTTCCCGTATCCCAAAAATCTTGTCCCTGTATTCCCGGAACAAAATATTTTCCGGTTTTATACCAGTTTTCCATGCCGGCATTCGGAATAATGAACTCTCCTTCAGTTGTGAATTTATATGTGTCGGTTCTGTATCTGTAGTCGTTGTCAACAATTTCACCCCCTACTATCCTACATTCATATTCAGTGCCGGCATCAAGTCCGGTAATTTTTCTGACAACAGTATTATCTGATGCAAAAGTGGCAATCTCTATTTCCTGCTCATTCCATTCTTCCTCTCCGGAAACACGATATTGTATGGTTAAAGCACCAATTTCACTCACTTTCTCATTATCCAGCATTTTGATCTCAATCTTGGCAGAATGAGCCAAAACCGACAAATAATCTCTGTTCCAATAATCAGCAACCAACGTGAATGGTGCGCTCAACGCTTCCTCCGTGTTGGCAACACGAATTTTCATCGAGTTAGACAAACCTCTGTCATCAACACTCTCCACATAAATTACATATTCCTCTTCAGATGGCGGAAGACTGCTGAACCATTCTTTGGAAAATGTTAAAACATATCTCACGGTATTGTTCCGACATTCCTCCCATTCAAGGGAAATACCGTTGTTTTTTAATGCGTCGCTTACAGATGTTGTTATTTTTTGCAAATAAAGAGTTTCGCTTCCCGCTAATTTCTCTTGCAAAGTAGGATTGTTTGTAGAAAGAGATACCGATTGGAACCCTCTGTAAGCAGCGATATATAAAGTTTGCTCATTTTCATTACCTGACGGCGCATAGATCTGTCCGTCAATCGAAAGATCGGTGTTCAACCACTGGAATTCAGGTTTGCCGTGAATTATAACATCATCTTCAACCAGATCATAATCCTTAACAACAATTTGAATAGCGGCAGCTCCCACCGGATCGGAAGTGCCTTCACCATATTCAAAACCGATCCGGTATTCATGTCCGGGCTGAACACCTGGAATACTTCCTGCCTTGGTAAAAGGACTACCGTTGATGTCAATTCCTGTAATAACATAATTGACAACATCATCGTAAGTCTTTGAATCCTTGTCATATCTTCGCATGAAATATCCCTTTTGTGAAAGAGAGGACCCTTCCATGACAAGACTTCCGTCTGAAGACGTGAACTCAACCTTTAAATTCCGGGCAAATTCATTTGAGAGATTAGAAATATCAACGGATGTCACGACATTGGCAAGCTTGCACACTACCGACACCTGCGTTGTGATCTGATTCTGTGATATTGAAAATTTTGTTTCCCCTTTGTAGAATTTGCTCGAAAAGGATGCAGGCACCGAGTCTCCCGCCCAAGCCTCTGCAAGGTAATCACCGTATCGCAAATAGACTCCTGAAGTGGGGATGTTGCTCATTCCCTGCCATTTATGTAGCAAACCCGTTCCATTTGAAATGTAAAGGACACAATTTTTATAAAGCGACTCAAGCTCCGGGTTCTCAACAGCACGTGTTACCGTGGTGTTCATCGAAAGACCTATCTTTACGAGCGACGCTCCTTCCGATTCATTGCCAAACGGGGTTTCAGACATACATGACCATAACCCGACGGTTAGAAAACTTATAATGAAGGCAAGAAAAAGTTTGCCTGACAAATATTTCATTCTATTATGAATCAACTTTTAAGTTTTAGCGTAGCGGTTGATTTCCCGGCCTCATTTTCCATGTCGAAAATGAAATTATGGTCGCCATGACCAAGGGCATTCAACAGATTTACAAACTGGGTTATATCAAATGTAATGACATAATTCCCGTCAACATATTCTTTCGGGTTGGTGACGTCTGAACCGACAGGGAATCCCAAATCCCTAAGACTACTCCACAATGTGCTTTCAGACTCTCCGGGGTCTTTGTCATAAATATCGTTGACGAGATCCAAGTCCGACTTTAATTTAACTTCCTCCAATGCTTCCGGCGTAAGCAATTCAGAGTCTATCTTACATTTGAACTGCTTCAACGGGGTAGCCGACAGTATCTTTATCGCAAGTCTCTTCCCCTCGGGCCATGAGGAGATGTCGGTTCTTGCTTCCATATCCACATCATCCGAAACAATATATGGTGGCACCGGTTTCTCCTCCGGCGTGTCGGGTGTCACATCTCCCTCTCCATCATCGTCAGGGTCTCCTGAATAACCCGGTCTCAGATCATCTTTCAAGTATTCCTCAGAGTCAGGATTAACATTCTGTACTCCGTCGTTCGCATCAACGTCGTATATCACCGATGCATCAACTTTTAGCGTACCGCTTTCTTCATCTGATTTACTTCCACTGTTTCCCTCCTCACCCGGATTGATGGCATGGAGCTTGAACGTAATCTTATAATAGGTTCCTTTTTGAACATTATCGTAGATTTTTGATTCAGAAACCTTTTCTCCCTGAACCGAGCCATAGAATGTGGCAACAAGAGTCTCACTATTGTCAACATATTTGAAGTAACCGGCCTTATTTGTTGACTCTTTGAATATAAGTGTACCGTTTTCTCCGACTTTGACCTCCACATAGGAGTCTGCACTCATTTCACTCACAAGATCTTCATCGAACAAAATCGAGACTTTCACATTCGAAAGTGAACAAACTATGGGATCCTTGAAATCTTCGATTTTTCCCTCCTGAATTGTAAAATTTGCCGACACACCCTCATAGTAAGGATTGTCGAATGCCGCTTCTATATCATTGTTACCATAAAAAGCCTTCACAAAATATGTCCCCACCGGTAAAGTCAGCACCTCCGGCAATTGCGGATAGGGATATGAAAGATATGGTGTTTCCGGGTCCTGCCTGTTGTAGATAGCCACGGTAAACATATCTACTGAAGGAGAATCTTCCGAAGCTCTGGTAAGAAAATCGTTGGAATTGACTGTAATCTTTATTGATGTTGTCAGAATTCTTCCGGTTCCCTCTGTGGATACCCCTGTATCGAAAGGTTCCTCATTTTTACATGCGGCAGTTACCACAGTTATGAGACACAACAAAGAAAATATATGGAATATCTTTTTCATAATATTTTAATATTCAAATCGGAGATCGGAAATAGTAAGTTCCGAACCCAGAAATTTTTGCACATAATCTGTAATTGCGATAGTGGGGACATTTTCATCTTCCTCTTGCCAGTTATCGCTTGCCTTATTTGATGAACTGAACATTATTCTCAAATGAGTAGGCTTCTCATTGAATACCGGATATTGATATCCTCCTGATACCAAATCAACAGTAAATTCTGTCCAATCTGAGGCTTCGCCTAAATCTAACTTAGAATAAGTCAGTATTTTATCACCATTCACAAGAGAAACCTCAACAAATCCTTTATCATCAGTTCCTAAGCATGGCGAATACTTATAATTACCTTTCAATTTAAGAGGCCGATTGGTGAACTCTATACCTTGATCATAAGTTTCCGAAACTATAGAATAGTCTTCTATCTGAATATCGTATGAACCAAGGAACAATTTCCCGGCTGCAGTATGCCCCTTATCCGGAACATTATGGTTACATGATATACTGTTTAATAAAGAGCCATCTTCTTGAGCAGGTTCAATCCCGTTATAATTGAAACCTACACTACGAATCTTCACCTCCCCTCTTGATTCTGAACCATCCAAATAGCTACAAGGAACCATAAACCATGTATTTTTTATATTAGTATAATCATAATTACATGTTTTTTGGTTTAAATTTGACCATGTAACTGGTACTAAAATATTATAATTTTCTGGATTGTATTGACCATTTGAACCGGACCATCCGCCCCTAGGTCTATATTGTCCTCCCTGGTTGATTTGACCTGACCAATAATTTTCCGTCTCACTGAAATCACCATTGGGCACTCCGCTTTCTGCAATTGTTGTCAAAGTTGTTAAAGTCTTGAAGTCATCTCCATCCGGAGTTCCTGCTTTCATTGTGGTTTTAATCTCTCCGGTGGAAGAAGCCGGTTCGAATCCGGTCAACGTTATTACACCGTCTTCATCCGGACTTATCTGCTTCTCCTCCCCCCCTAAGAAAACACGGAGCCTTCTCTGTGCGTAAGCCAAATTCTTGAATTTGGCTTTATTGGGCTCAGTTTGTCCAAGTCTCATCATAACACGCCTTGCCATCGGATCATATTCCATATCATAGTCAGGATATGTAACAGATATGTTTTTAGAACCCTTGTAAGACCCATTAAAATAAAGATGAACCGGGAACTCATCCCTTTCTCCATAAGGCATTGAAATCTTAAACTTATGAGCCTTCGTTTCAAATGCCCTTGAATATGGCTCATCATTTATGGTCAATATATTGACATCTTCCGCGGAATCTTCAGAATCATCAGTCACACCAACCTTAAACGAGAACGGGTTGTTGCCTGAAACCGGATCATAGCCATTGTAATAGACTAAAACTTCACCCTCTTCACTGCCAAAGACTGTGTTGACAACCTCAAAATTCACCTCAATCGGCACAGTCGACATTTTTACATTGGCATCAGCCTCACTGCTTCTCATATACTTGTCTTTAACCAAAAGACTTATGGTGTGGGTACCGACCGGAAGACTTCTGCAAAATTCGGAAAGGTCCAAAAGAGCCATACGTTCCGGATTCGTGAATCCCAAAGCTCTCACACCTTCACTCTTTAGTTTTTCCTGTAGCGAGGCATCTGGGGTACATAGGTCAATCATCCCGTCTGTCAAGAAATCAGGCTGATATGTATCTGAAGAGATAGTCAATATGGCTGACTCAAGTCCTCCGGAAGCGTCAACCGTAAATTTCACGTCTCCATTATAAGGGATTCCCTCAAGAGTCTCGAGTGTCTCCCCAAAAATGAAGCCTTCCGGAGTTATGACAGGTGCGGTGCCATTGAAAAGCTCATCCGTCAAGTCAACCGTAACATTATGCACCTCTTGGGAGTCATCATCAAAAATAAGTTCCAGTTTGTCTGCCTGTCCTATCTCACCGTTATAAATATTATATCGGATCTTATACATGTGTTGCGGTTCAGCCTCAAACACTGCAGGATTTATCCTCACGCTTTTGCCGTTCTGTTGCTCGGCAGTTATAACCACATCCACATCACCCGGCACAACATAGCACATCCCCTCTTCATTACCAATGTTTAAGGATGATGAACCCCTTGTTACCAGCTCCGTGCTCCAATTGTTAAAATAATTCTTGAAGGCGTCTGTATATTCTATTACGACTATTGAGTTGGCAAGGGAAGCCATCAACTGGACGTTGGTTTCTTTTCCGGCTTCAATCTGCACGCTCTCTGTCTTTCCGTAAAAATACGCGTGCTCGTGACCCTTCTCACTGTTTTTTACCACACCCTGTGAATCTTCTGAGCCGTAGATGGCTTCCAAGAGATAAGTGCCGGCGGCAAAGCCCTCTTCTTTTTCAAACTCCGAAACGCTGCTCCATAATTTAGAATATTCTCCGTTTGCGGAAGTCATCCTTATCTTAAACTCCTCCGAAGGTGGTGTAGATATCACCGTGGAAACGCTTCTTACAATAGGGATTTTACTTTCAACATCCGTTGACGAAGATAGATGCAGCTTTATCTTACCGGCACCGTCTGATGTAGTTGCAGACCATGGCGATTCATCTGCGCATGAAACAATAAGTGATGAAAGTAATATAGAGGAAATGAATGTTTTAAAAAAATTCATTCTATTTTTCTGACTTTACTTTGACCGGACTCGGCCAAAACCTTTGCATTTTACTTAAATATCTGCAAAGTTACATTTTTTACCAATAAAATGCCAAATTTCGCCCTACTAACATACATAAATGTCCCAAAAAGACCAAAATCTAATCCTTTTCTTTCCCCTAAAAAAATTCTTTGGCAGCTTCCGCCACCAAAGAATTTTACGAGCCGCGACTGGGACTCGAACCCAGGACCTTTTCGTTACGAATGAAATGCTCTACCGACTGAGCTATTGCGGCTATTGTTAAGGAATATGTTTTTCCCTCTGCAAAGTTAATGAAAAATTTAATTCATTCCTTCACATGGAAATTATATTATGCCCTGACCCATCATTGCGTCGGCCACTTTCATGAAGCCGGCAATGTTGGCGCCTTTCATATAATTGATATAGCCGTCGGGTTGCTTTCCATATTCAACACATGCCTCATGTATTGAACTCATAATCTGATGAAGCTTCTGGTCAACCTCTTCGGCGCTCCATTGCAAATGTTCGGCATCCTGAGTCATTTCGAGACCTGAAGTGGCAACACCACCGGCATTTACAGCCTTACCCGGACAATAGATTATCTTCTTTGAGATAAATTCATCGATAGCTTCGGGAGTACATCCCATATTGCTCACCTCTGCACAAAGCAGCACTCCATTGTTAGCCAGCATTTTGGCATCCTCATAATCAAGCTCGTTTTGTGTGGCACAGGGCAATGCTATATCAACTTTTTGTTCCCATGGCTTTCTTCCGGGGAAGAAAGTGGCTTCCGGGAATTTTTCGGCGTATGGTTCGACTATGTCATTTCCGGATGCCCTCAATTCAAGCATATATGCTATTTTTTCTTTATCAAGACCTTTGGGATCCAGAATATATCCGTCAGGTCCTGAAATTGTTATGACCTTCGCACCGAGTTCGGTGGCCTTTTCGGCAGCGCCCCAAGCCACATTGCCAAATCCTGAAATGGCTATGGTCTTCCCGGAGATCTCCTGTCCCATTTCCTTCAACACATCCTGAACGAAATAAAGCGCTCCGTAACCCGTAGCCTCCGGGCGGATTCTTGAGCCTCCAAAACTCAAGCCTTTTCCGGTGAATGTACCTGTATTTTCCCTGGCAAGTTTTTTATACATTCCATACATATATCCCACCTCTCGGCCTCCAACACCTATGTCACCGGCAGGAACATCCCTGTCAGGACCAAGATTTCTCCATAACTCAAGGATAAATGCCTGACAGAATCTCATTATTTCGGCATCACTTTTCCCTCTCGGGCTGAAATCAGAACCTCCCTTTGCACCACCCATGGGCAATGTGGTCAATGCATTTTTAAAGGTCTGCTCGAATCCAAGGAACTTCAATATTGAAAGATTTACAGATGCATGAAATCTTATACCACCTTTATACGGACCGATCGCATTGTTGAACTGAACACGATACCCGATATTGTTTTGAACTTCACCTTTATCATCAACCCATGTCACGCGGAATGTGAATATCCTGTCAGGTTCCACCATTCTTTCTATTATACGGGCTTTTTCAAATTCCGGATGCCTGTTATAGACATCTTCAACCGACAACAGCACCTCTTTTACAGCTTGAAGATATTCTTTCTCGCCGGGGTGCTTCGCTTCAAGGCCGGCCATAATTTCAGAGATATTCATGGTTTCTCTTTTTAGATTTATTGGTTAGAAGATTTTTGTGTTTTCTGACATATTGTTACGACTTACCCTTTCATACTCGGGTTGTCTCACAATTTTCATTGCAAAAATAAATCCTTAATTCTAATTATCCAAAGTTTTTTAAAGATTATTTCTGCATTACATCCGCTTCCGGACCACAAGAAAGGGAGGCTCATCACCTCCCTCCCAAATCAGGATTAGGCGTCAATTGTTTTTCAATAATTTGCATTTGGCGGTCAAGCCTCATAAAATGCCTAATCCCTTTTCTGATATTATAACAATCTCACAATGAATATTGTTTTTTGACTCATATTATGGATTGATAATCAGATAATTTGCTTATAAAAACGAAATTAAGTAAATTCGCATTCATTCATTGTTAAGGGTAGAATTAGAGTGAGGCTACACCATAGGTATAGAATAATAATTGAAGATGAGGAAACTCTTGAAAATAAATTAAATTTTTCCGGACGTCTCCTGCTCTATATAATTGTTTTATGTGGGTTCCTTCTTATCGCTGTCGGTATTGGCATACTCATCCTTGCAGCCACTCCCATGAAATCATATCTCCCTGGTTATTTAAAAGATTCCGAGAGAGCTGCCACCGAGATTCAACATCTGAGATTGGACTCATTGCTTGAAGTGGTGGAAAGAAATGACGCCTACCTTAAAAACATTCAGAGTGTGCTTTTCCCTAATGATCCGGATTCAACGGCACAGGTCATTGTCGCTTCGACTAATCCGGTTGAATTTGACTCCTTACTTCAAATAAGTGAAGAGGAAAAAAATTTTATTGAAGGAATAAGGGAAAGAGACAAATACAGCATTGTTGCTTCATCCACGGCAGCCGCAGAACCTTTGATGTTTGAATCCCCAAACGAATCGGGGGTTATAACAGAAGCCACAGAAAATTCTTATGTCGCAAACATCGTTCTCCCTGTGGGTGGGAATGTCTCTGCCATTGCAGATGGTAAAGTTATCTCCGTGAGCCAATCGCCACAGAATTACGGGGCATACGAAATAATTATCCAACACCCAAACGGTTTTATCAGTAAAAGCAGCCGGCTGGGCACTTTGTTTGTCAACACGGGTGACAGGGTATCCGCAGGTCAGATCATCGCAGTATCCAAAGCAGGGTCTTCGCGACAGAAAAATCTCATAACATTCGAACTGTGGCACGACGGGAATCAACTAATCCCCTCTCGTTACATTATGAAAAATGAAAGGAAATAACGAAAAACTTTTGTCAAAGTGAAGAATATAGCAATTTTAGGTAGCACAGGAAGCATCGGAACGCAAACCCTTGACATTGTGGCAGCGAATCCTGACTTATTCAATGTGTCGGTGTTAACGGCAAATAATAACTGGGAACTGCTGGCACAACAGGCTCGGGAATTCAATCCTAAAGCCGTGGTTATATCCAACAGGCTGCATTATGATGCATTAAAGGATGCATTAAAAGACACCGGAATCCTTATCCTTTCCGATTTGAAAGACCTGGATTTTTCAGATTCAACTCTTGACATAGACCTGGTTCTGACAGCCCTCGTGGGCTACAGCGGTGTGCTACCGACAATAAATGCCATCAAGGCAAAAAAAACGATTGCTCTCGCAAACAAAGAGACACTGGTGGTAGCCGGTGAAATTGTCACCACCCTGGCAAAAGCAAACGATGTGAAGATATTGCCCGTAGATAGCGAACATTCAGCCATTTTCCAATGTCTTGTCGGTGAAAACAGGAACAAGATGAAAAAAATTCTACTCACGGCAAGCGGGGGTCCCTTCAGGACTTGGAGTCAGAACGACATGAAAACTATACGGGTTGAAGATGCGTTGAAACATCCCAACTGGAGCATGGGTGCTAAAGTGACAATTGATTCGGCCTCAATGATGAACAAAGGATTTGAAATGATCGAGGCAAGGTGGCTTTTTGATTGTGCTCCTTCGGATATAGAGATACTTGTTCATCCACAGAGTATCGTCCACTCCATGGTGGAATTTGTTGACGGTTCCGTAAAGGCACAGCTGGGTGTGCCCGATATGCATATTCCTATTCAATATGCGCTGGGTTACCCGGAAAGACTCTCTTCTCCTGAATTTCACCTTGACTGGTCAAAATTGCACCAACTTACTTTCGAACAGCCCGATCTAATTAAATTTCCTCTCTTATCATTAGCCTTCAGTGCTATAGAAAAAGGCGGCAATATGCCATGCATCCTTAATGCGGCAAATGAAATTGCCGTGAATGCTTTCCTGAACCGATATATCGATTTCACGGAAATGCCACGAATGGTGGAAGATATAATGACCAAAGTTGATTTCATAAAGAATCCCTCACTTGACGACCTTATTGAAACAAACAAAATTTCCCGGCAACTTGCCAAAGATTGGATAGAGACACATTGAAAAGTTTAAATTTCCCGTTATATCATTATATTGACAAAAAATTGAACTCGAACTGAAAAATCCCTTATGGATACTTTTTTAATAAAAGCGACACAATTGATTCTGGCATTTGCCATACTTGTGATAATACATGAATTCGGTCATTTTCTTTTTGCCCGTCTGTTTGGGGTCAAAGTTGAAAAATTCTATATCTTTTTCAATCCTTGGACTGAGCTTTTTAAATGGAAACCAAAGAAATATATCGGAGGGTTGGGGAAATCAAAATCTATTGAAGCCGGAGAAATAAAAGAAGAATCAACCCGGGAACAAAGTGAGTCATCCGCTAAAAAAAGTTTTTGGGGTGATACCGAATACGGCATAGGATGGCTTCCCTTAGGAGGTTATTGCAAGATTTCAGGTATGATTGATGAATCAATGGATACCGAACAGATGAAAAAGCCGGCTCAACCATGGGAATTCAGGTCTAAACCGGCATGGCAACGCTTATTGATAATGATTGCCGGAGTTTTGTTTAATTTTTTGCTTGCTATTTTGATTTATGCCGGAATCGTTTATGCAACAGGTGAAAAATACGTTCCTTTCCAAGACGCAAGGTTGGGAATGGCTTATTCCGGGGAGGCTAAAAAAATAGGCTTCCAGGACGGCGACATACCTCTTATGGCAGATGGAGAACCTTTGGATAATCCAAACGATGCACGGATGAAAATGGTACAGGCATCTACCGTGACAGTCCTTAGGCACGGCAAAGACACCGTTGACATCAAGATACCCGAAAATTTCATCTTTGCATTGGATAGGGAGGCAAAAAGTGACACTGCCACAATTGCTTTCATGACCTATAGGATACCAACCCGTATCACTCAGGTGGTCAAAGGGGAAGGGGCCGATAAAGCGGGCATCAAAGCCGGGGATGAGATTCTTGCCATAGATTCAGTCTCCACTCCCTCTCTCGATAAGTTTATGACCGAATTGATGGGGCATGAGAATGCAACGGTTAATCTGAAAGTTCTAAGGGTTTCAAAAGAAGCATCCGACACCCTTACAATCCCTGTTGAACTCTCTGCTAATTCCAAGATGGGGGTTGCTCTCGAGATTGATCCGTCGGCTTTCTATAACTCAAAGGAAATCAAATATTCACTTTTGTCATCGGTGCCTAAAGGCATCTCCATGGGAACAGAAAGACTCTCTTCCTACGCATCATCCATGAAACTTGTATTCACAAAAGAGGGGGCCAAAAGTGTGGGAGGTTTCGGATCGATAGGTGCAATTTTTCCCGAAAAGTGGGACTGGATTGCCTTCTGGAACATTGCCGCCTTTTTATCTGTGGCACTCGCCTTCATGAATATCCTGCCTATCCCGGCCTTAGACGGTGGCCATGTCTTGTTCCTTCTCTATGAAGTGGTGACAGGCAGGAAACCATCTGACAAATTTCTGGAATATGCCCAAATGATAGGTATGAGCCTTCTGATTATTCTTCTCATTTATGCCAACGGAATGGACATTGTCAGACTCTTCAAATAAAAATCACGGGGATTAGATGAAAAAAGTTTTTTTAAAACCAAACAAGCAGGAATCCATACAACGGAACCATCCCTGGATTTTTTCAGGTGCCATAGCTAAGGCTGACGAAGGAATCGAAGAGGGAGATCTCGTAGAGGTTTTCGACGCCTCCGGACAAAAGATCGCAACCGGACATTACCAGATTGGCAGTATAGCCGTCAGAATCCTGGATTTCGGAGCTAAACCAATGGCTGAAAATCTTTTATATGAGCGTATCTGCAATGCCTTTAATTTAAGGGAAAATTTAAATCTTATTCGAGAAGACAACAATTGCTACAGACTTGTTCACGGGGAGGGGGATTTCCTTCCGGGACTGGTTGTAGATATTTATGGAGACACAGCCGTTATTCAGGCACACTCTGCCGGCATGCATTTTGAAAGATACAAAATTGCGGAGGCATTGGTTAACATTCCTCATGCGGGCATAAGAAATGTCTATTATAAAAGTGACACGACTTTGCCCTACAAGGCTAATCTTGATCCACGCAACGACTATCTGATAGGAAACTTTAACGGCGGTGAAGCGGTTGAAAACGGTTTGGTTTTCAATATCGACTGGTTAAAGGGTCAAAAAACAGGTTTTTTTATTGACCAGCGGGAAAACAGAATGTTGCTTGAAAAATATGCAAAACAAAAAAATGTTTTGAATATGTTTTGCTATACAGGTGGGTTTTCCGTCTATGCCATGCGCGGAGGTGCATTGAGGGTTGATTCCGTTGACTCATCTGCAAAAGCCACCGCTATTACAGAGGCAAATATTAAAATCAATTTCCCCGGCGATGATCGTCACTCCACATTCACTGAGGATGCATTCAAGTTTCTGGATAATGTGCTTTTAGGCCAATATGATCTTATTATCCTGGATCCTCCAGCATTTGCAAAACATCGTGGCACAATCAAGAACGGACTTATTGGCTACAGGAAATTGAACTACAAAGCTTTCCAAAAAATAAAGAAAGGGGGGACAATATTCTCCTTCTCCTGTTCTCAGGCAATTACAAAAGATATGTTCAGGATGGCAGTCTTTACGGCCGCCATACAGGCGGGAAGGAAAGTGAGGATACTTCACCAGTTGACCCAACCTGCCGACCATCCTGTCGATATCGCACATCCGGAGGGAGAATATCTTAAGGGATTGGTGCTCTATGTGGAATAAATGATAAAACTATGAATATAAAATTAACATCTGTTATGTTGGCAAGTTTAGTCTTTTCAAACGCCAATGCCGTGGTTGATAAAAACTTTAACTATCATGTCGACCGTTTTGCGGATATCGAGGTCCTTCGCTATGAAGTGCCAGAATTCGACAGACTCACACCTCAACAAAGAATTATGGTTTACTATCTGTCGCAGGCTGCACAAGCAGGGAGAGACATAATATGGGACCAGAACGGGAAATATAATCTGCAGATAAGGAAACTCCTGGAAAATATCTATACCAATTATTCAGGCGACAAGACTTCAAATGATTATAAGAATTTTGAAAAATATCTGAAACAGGTCTGGTTCGGCAACGGAATACATCACCATTATTCAACAGATAAATTCAAACCGGAATTTTCTCAGGCATTTTTTGAAGAACAGGTCGCCGGGCTCCCGGATACACAGTTACCTTTGAATCCGGGGCAAACAAGAGAAGATCTTATCGCCACACTATTCCCTGTAATCTTTGACCCCACTGTGATGCCGAAACGAGTGTTTCAAGACGGTTCCAAAGACCTTGTGCTTAATTCTGCCTCTAATCTTTATGGTGATGGAATCACACAAAAGGAGGTGGAGGATTATTACAACGCCCTTAAAAATCCGGATGACCCAACTCCCGTTTCCTACGGTCTCAACTCAAAGGTGATAAAAGAAAATGGCAAGATAAAGGAAGATGTCTATCATCTTAACGGCCTGTATGGGGATGCAATCTCTCAAATAATCTATTGGCTTGATATGGCTAAAAATGTTGCTGAAAATGAAGCTCAAAAAGCATATATAACAAAACTGATAGATTATTATATAACCGGAAACCTGAAACTTTTTGACGAGTATTCTATCCTTTGGGCGGAAGACTCTAATTCAGACATAGATTTCATAAACGGTTTTATTGAAAGTTATGGCGATCCGTTGGGAATGACCGGTTCATGGGAATCTAATGTGAATTTCAAAAATGAAAAATCCACCAAACGGACTGAAACCATCGCATCGAACGCACAATATTTTGAAGACAATTCCCCTGTGGATTCACGCTTCAAAAAAGATAAGGTGAAAGGTGTATCAGCCAAAGTTATCAATGCAGCAATGCTTGCCGGTGATGCCTTCCCATCAACCGCCATTGGCATAAACCTGCCTAATGCCAACTGGATCAGGGCTGCACATGGATCTAAATCAGTGACAATCGAAAATATAACAGAAGCTTATGAAATGGCTTCTCATGGAAACGGTTTCAATGAAGAGTTTGTTATAGATGCTCCCACACGTAAGCTTATGGAAGATTATCTTTATATCACCGATATGCTTCACACCGACCTCCATGAATGTCTTGGTCATGCTTCGGGCAGACTTTTACCCGGAGTAGATCCTGATGCCTTGAAAGAGAACGGTTCAGCACTTGAAGAAGCTCGTGCCGATCTTTTTGCCTTGTATTATCTCGCCGATCCAAAGCTTATTGAATTGGGTATCCTTGATAATCCTGACGCTTACAAGGCCGAGTATTACAAATATATGCTCAACGGACTTATGACCCAATTAAACAGAATCGAGCCGGGTAAAGATATCGAAGAGGCACACATGAGAAACCGCCAGTTAATTGCAGCATGGCTTCTGGATAATGGCAAAAAAGAGAAAGTTGTGGAGTTGGTTAAAAAGAATGGTAAAACATTTGTAAAAATCAATGACTACAAAAAAATGCGCGGGCTCATAGGCCGGCTGCTTGCAGAAATTCAAAGAATAAAAAGTGAAGGAGACTATCAGGCAGGTGCCGACATTATTAATAAATATGCCGTTAAGGTAGATCCACAACTCCATGCGGAAGTACTGAAAAGATTCGATTCACTTGACATACCTCCCTACAGAGGATTTATTAATCCCGAGCTTACTCCCATCTATAATGACAACGGTGAAATTGTTGATGTAACTTTAAGTTACACTGAGGATTATCCCCAACAGATGTTAAGACTGAGCAAGGATTTCAAGACATTAGGCTATTGATAACCGCAAAACCTCTTTTATTCATCTTTTGTATTCAGCCTCTGTTTCCAATAAAATCGAATTATCCAATATTCTGAATCTTTGAACATAGAAAGAATAACATTTGAACGACTCCTCCCTTCTGTCTTTGTCGGGATGGAAGGATCTATCCCGATTAAAGAATCAAAAATTTGGGATGTCGCCGCCTTCTCAATCGAGAAAGGGTGCAAGCTCTGCATTCATTCTGAATCCGGAGGAGGAAAGTCTTCATTATTAAGTTTCATATATGGGAACCGAGCAGACTATGTCGGAAAAATTCTTTTTAATAGGACTAATATTAAAGATTTCACAATTCCTGAATGGTGTGAGATTAGAAGGAGACATATAGCGTTGTTGCCACAGGAAATGAGACTTTTTCCGGAACTGACGGTTTTAGATAACATTCAATTGAAAAATAATCTCTCAGGATGGAAAACCGTAAAAGAAATTGAGGGTATGCTAACTGACTTAGGTGTAGCTGACAAATTGAATACACCGGTTGCAAAATTAAGTATCGGACAGCAACAAAGGGTTGCAATAGTGAGAACCCTATGTCAACCTTTCGATTTTATTTTTCTTGATGAGCCTGTTAGCCATCTGGATGAAACCAACAATAAAATCGTGGCAGAGTTAGTTGATTCGGAAGCCAAAAAAAATAATGCAGGCATCATAACCACTTCCGTGGGCAACCATTTGTTGCTTGACTCACCGCAATTCGTAAATCTATGAAAAAGATAAGGTCCGGAATTGCAATTCTGCTTAAAAAGAATATCTCAAAGGGTCAACTCACGGGATATTCCCTTGCCAATATCATAGGTCTGACAGTAATACTAAGCGGAATTCTTTTTTATTGCGACAGCAGACATCATCAAACAGACCAGGATCAATTCTTTTCTGACGATTACATCGTTGTATCAAAAAAAGTGACCGGTGTCAATTTAGATCCTGTAAACTTTTCTGAAGAAGAGATCAAAGATCTGTCATCGCAGCCTTGGGTCAAGAATATAGGAAGATTCACCACCGCCGACTTTTCAGTTAATGCTACCATAAACATGGGTGGAAGAGGAATGTCGTCATTCCTATTTTTTGAATCCGTGCCCGACGATTTTTTTGACTCAAAACCTGCTTCCTGGGGGTTTGACCCTTCCTCAAATTTTGTGCCCATAGTCTTGAACAAAGATTATCTTGCCCTTTATAATTTTGGGTTTGCAATTCCTCAAGGTCTGCCACAAATAAGTGAGGATATAATAAGCACTATCCCATTAAAACTTTATGTGACAGGCAAAAACGGCAAGTCACTTGTCATGAATGCCGGAGTAGTGGGCTTTTCTTCACGGCTTAATACCATTGCTGTTCCACAGGATTTTATGGAATGGGCAAATGCAAACTTTTCAAACGATTACAAAGAGGAAACTGCCCGTCTGATAATTAAAATCGACAAGCTGAACCCTTCTGACTCTGAAAAATATATCAGGGATAATAACCTTGAAATTGCAGGCGACAAGGAAACCGATTCCAAGATTTCCAGATTCATGGGAATCGTTTCAGGTGTAGTCACGGCTACAGGTCTCGTCATTTGCCTCCTCTCTCTCTTTATTTTGATTTTAAGCATTTTCTTATTGCTTCAGAAAAGCAGGCCAATGTTAAGGAACCTGATCCTTTTAGGTTATTCTCCGAATCAGGCCGCGAGATTCTATGAAGAAACTGTAATTAAAATAAATGCCTGTATTACTATAGTGTCAGTGGGATTAAGTTTCTTGTGTCGTCTGATTTGGAAAGATTCTTTGGATTCTTTAGGCCTTGGCAATGGCAATGTGCTTTTCATGTTAGGAGCAGCCCTCATTTATTTCATCGTTGTGGATGTGATAAACGTGGTTATAATCCGCAATCACCTGAACAAAATCTGGAATTTAGGCTAATTCGTTTTGTTGGTGGCGGCTGCTTCTTTGAAAGCATCCATTATTTTTGTTGGTTTGAAACTGTCGAAAGCACCAAGACCGTAGCTGTCGTCTAATGGCGTGTAAATGCCTGTCGGCTCCCAATAAAATACACCGGTGCATCGTCCTTCCGTATCATTTTTAGCTGCCGTGATCAATCTCGACAAGAAATCATATCCCTCTTCCGGTTTCCATACCGTCGCACCGGTTTCAACAATGATCACGGGACAATTGAATTCCTTTGAAATTACATTGATGTTATCTATTATATCGGTCACCGCTTCTTTGGTTGTCTGGTCACGATGGCTCCAGAATGGATAAACACTCATTCCTATAGCATCAAATTTTCCACCCAGACGTTGCATGGCATTGAAGATGTACTCATAGAGGAATCTATTATATCCGTCATCAAGATGGGTTATCACAATCGCTTCGGGGTAAACTTCCTTCACAGCGTCGTATCCTGCGTTTGAGAGTTCCACATAAGTTTCAAAATGATCAGGAATCCTTGCCATCGGCCAGATCATTCCGTTGGTAGTCTCGTTTCCAACCTGCACCCACTTTACATCGACACCGTTATCCTTAAGCAATTGTAGTGTTTGCCTTGTATGTTCAGCCAGCTTCCCTTTCACATCAACGACTTTCAATCCTTCCCATTTTTTCGGACTGTTGTTATGTCCCGGATCTGCCCAATTGTCGCTATAATGAAAATCTATCATAATCTCCATTCCATTACTTTGGGCACGTCTTGCCATTTCCAAAACATGTTCCGGCGTGTTGAATCCTGTTTCACTGTCGACCCACACTCTCAATCTAATGGCATTTAATCCAAACGATTTCATAAGGGCAGTGTTTTCCATAGGATGTCCCTCGGAATCATGATTCACAATACCCTTTGATTCCTGTTCGATGGTCCAGCTAATATCAGCTCCAAGCCAAAACGGCTCATTTTCTTCTCCATATATTGTTAGCGCACCGAACAACAACAACCCTAAACATAATTTTTTCATCACTTCACCTCTTAAATGAATTTTTATGATATAAAGTTATAAAAAATCATGAAGAAAATAATACTTTTGTAAGTTTATTAGAGAAGGATGGCAGTATCTGAGAGAAGTGTTTTTATAACAAAAACCGGGGCAATCGCCGCTACGGTAGGCTCTGCCGTGGGCTTGGGCAATATCTGGAGATTCCCTTATGAGGCCGGAATACATGGAGGGGGTGCCTTCCTGATGTGCTATCTTTTATTTATCTTTATTTTAGGATTGCCGGTGTTGTGTGCCGAATTCATAATGGGGAAAGGAACTCGCAGCAATATTTTCAGCGCCTACAATAAACTCTCTCCGGGTAAAAATTGGAAATTCTTGGGATTTCTCGGTATTCTGGCATCTCTGATGATTCTTAGCTTCTATTCGGTAGTGGCTGGCTGGACAATTGAATACAGTATAGGATCAATATGCAACAATCTTGATTTTTCCTCTGCCGAAACCGGTCATAACCAGTTTAATGAACTAACCACCGGATGGCGTCCCCTTGTTTGGACAATAATTTTTTTATTCTGCAATTTTTTCATTCTTATCGGGGGCGTGACTAAAGGTATCGAGAGAGCCTCCAACATATTGATGCCCCTTTTATTTCTATTGCTTCTGGCTTTTTGTATCCATTCCATGACAATGCCTGGGTTTGGGGAAGGAATGACATATCTCTTTGCTCCCGATTTTTCTCAAATCACCCCCTCTGTCCTCCTGGGGGCTTTAGGGCAGGCTTTCTTTTCTCTTAGTCTGGGATTAGGGTGTATGATGACCTACGCATCTTATTTCAACAATAAAAGCAATCTGGGCCAAACAGCACTAACAACTGCAATGCTCGATTCTTTGGTGGCGATTCTTGCGGGAGTCATTATATTCCCGGCAGTGTTCTCTTTCGGTCTTACTCCGGAAGCGGGACCCACTCTCGTTTTTGAGGTGCTTCCAAATATTTTCCATCAGCTACCTGCCGGAATGTTATGGTCAACACTCTTTTTCATCCTCTTGTTCCTCGCCTCTCTGACTTCAACCGTTTCTATGAGTGAAATATCGATTTCATACTTTTGTGAGGTTAAAAAATTATCCAGATTTAAAGCAACGCTGATTTCTTCAGCCATAGCTCTGATTGGAGGCATTCTGTGTGCCTTGAGTTTCGGCGCGATGTCTGATTTCACTATTTTTGGTAAAACTATATTCAACCTTTTTGATTACGTCTCGTCTAACATTTTGTTACCTGTCGGGGGATTTTTCTGTTCTATTTTCGTTGGATGGTTTGTTAGCCGAAAATTCATCAATACTCAAATGCAGGGGGACAAAAAATCCATCTCAGGTTTCACGCCTGTGTTGGTGTTCTTCCTGAGATGGATTTGTCCGTCAGCTATCTTTTTGGTTTTCCTTAATTCTTTGGGAATAATTTAAGAAAAACCGTCAGTCAGGCTCTTTAGTATTCCTGCCAAGATGAAATTTTGAGTTCATTCATCTTTTTATTGATAAACGCTTTGACATAGGCACTTGCAAGTCTGGCATTTGTCAACAAAGGAATATTATGGTCTATGGCAGCTCTTCGTATCTTATATCCGTTGGTCAACTCACGTTTCGTGTGATTCTTCGGGATATTGATAACAAGGTCAACCTTATGATTCGATATAAGATCGAGCACATTTTCACGGTTCTCGTCAGGCCAACCTACATTAATTGACTTGACACCGTTTTCATTCAAGAAATTGGCAGTTCCTTCGGTTGCATAGATTGTATAACCGTTATCCGAAAGTAGTCGGCATGCATCAAGCATATCAACTTTTCCCTTGACATCCCCGCTACTTACGAGTACTGCACTTTCCGGAATATGATGTCCCACAGATATCAAGGCATTCAACAAAGCTTCATCAAAATCCTCACCAAGACAACCTACTTCACCGGTTGAAGCCATATCCACTCCCAAAACCGGGTCAGCCTTATGCAATCGGGCGAAAGAGAACTGAGATGCCTTTATACCGATATAATCTATGTCAAAGGTGGAGCTATCCGTTTTCTCAACTTTTTCTCCAAGCATTATCCTGGTTGCGGTGTCAATAAAATTCTTTTTCAACACCTTGCTGACGAATGGGAAGGAGCGTGAGGCCCTCAGATTACATTCAATAACTTTAACATAGTTATCTTTCGCAAGGAACTGAATATTGAATGGTCCGGATATTTTCAGTTCCCTGGCTATTCTGGCAGCGATCCTCTTTATTCTTCTTGCAGTTGCAAGATAAATCTTTTGTGCCGGGAAAACGAGCGTGGCATCCCCTGAATGGACTCCGGCATACTCTATATGTTCTGAAATTGCATATTCAACAATCTCTCCGTTTCTTGCCACAGCATCAAACTCTATCTCTTTGGTGTTCTGGAGAAATTCACTCACAACAACCGGATATTCTTTTGAAACCTTGGCTGCCATCCCGAGGAAACGGTGCACCTGTTCAAAATCATAACAAACATTCATTGCCGCACCCGACAGAACATAACTCGGTCTTATCAAAACGGGGAATCCCACTTGCTCGATAAAGGTATGGATATCCTCTTCCGTAGTGAGCTCTTTCCAGCGTGGCTGGTCTATTCCGAGCTGGTCGAGCATTGCCGAGAACTTATGCCGGTTTTCAGCCCTGTCGATCGACACCGGGGAAGTTCCCAACACCGGCACCTGTTGACGATAAAGTTTCATTGCAAGATTATTTGGAATCTGACCACCCACACTCACTATCACTCCGTTGGGGGTTTCAAGATCCAATATATCCATCACTCTTTCGAAACTCAACTCGTCGAAATAGAGACGGTCGCATTTGTCGTAATCCGTTGACACAGTCTCCGGATTATAATTTATCATTATTGACTTGTAACCGAGCTTACGGCAGGTGTCGGCTGCATTTACCGAGCACCAGTCGAATTCAACCGAACTTCCAATCCGGTATGCCCCCGAACCCAACACAACTATATTCTTGCCTGAATTCATGTCATAGCGGATTGAATTCTCATCTGCTCCGTAGGTAACATAAAGATAGTTTGTCAGTTCCGGATATTCAGACGCCACTGTATTGATCCTTCTGACTTTCGGAACAATCCCTTTTGACTTTCTCAAACTCCTTACCTTCAACACTTCATTTTCCATGTTGCCCTCGGGATTTTCCACGAATCTCGCAATTTGAAAATCAGAAAATCCAAGTCGTTTGGCTTCCCTCAATACATCATCGGGAATCTCATTCAACGAAGTGTAGTTTTGTAGCTTCTTTTTGAATTCAACTATATTTGAAAGCCTTTCTATAAACCATTTGTCGATTTTGGTCAAATCTACAATTTTTTCTATTGAATAACCCTCTTCAAGAGCTTGAGCAATTGCAAATATTCTAAGGTCTGTGGGATGTGCAAGAACTTTTTCCAGATCATCGAATTGTATATCGTTATTTCCCACAAAGCCGTGCATCCCCTGTCCTATCATCCTCAAGCCCTTTTGAATAATTTCTTCAAAAGACTTGCCTATTGACATGATTTCACCAACCGATTTCATTGAAGAACCGATTTCCCGGTCTACACCGATAAATTTGGTAAGATCCCAACGCGGTATCTTCACAATCATATAATCAACCGACGGAGGGATAGCTGCTGAATTAGGTGTTCCAGGTTCTCCTATTTGGTCTAAGGTGTATCCCAATGCAAGTTTCGCTGCCACAAATGCGAGAGGATAACCTGAAGCTTTTGACGCCAATGCCGAGGAGCGGCTCAATCTTGCATTTATCTCTATTATCCTGTAGTCGTTGGTTTCCGCATTGAAAGCGAATTGGATGTTGCACTCGCCCACTATGCCGATATGCCTTACAACTTTCACAGATATTTCCTGTAATTGCTTGATCTGTTGATCTGTCAAGGACACGATCGGAGCAACAACTATAGATTCCCCGGTGTGAATTCCCAACGGGTCAAAATTCTCCATCGGCACGACTGTGAAACAATGATCTTTCGAATCACGTATCACCTCGAACTCAATCTCTTTCCATCCTCTCAAGGATTCTTCCACCAATATCTGGCGTGAATATGACAATGCGCTCTCGCAATGCTTGACAAACTCTTCATCATTATTGCAAATGCCGGAGCCAAGTCCTCCTAATGCATAGCCCGACCTTACCATGACCGGATATCCTATCCTGTGGGCCACTGAAAGTGCATCATCAAGATTTTCCACAGCTTGCGACTTTGGTGTCTTGATTGATATTTCATCAAGTTTCTTTACGAAAAGGTCCCTGTCTTCGGTTATCATTATCGCCTCGACTGAAGTTCCGAGAACTTTTACCCCATACTTGTCTAAAATTCCTTTCTGATACAACTCGGTTCCACAATTCAGTGCTGTCTGTCCACCGAACGCAAGCAGAATACCGTCAGGTCTCTCTTTCTTGATGACTTCCTCTACAAAATAAGGAGTCACCGGTAGAAAATAAACTTTGTCGGCAACTCCTTCGCTTGTTTGGATAGTAGCAATGTTCGGATTTATTAAAACTGATGATATTCCCTCTTCCCGAAGGGCTTTTAGGGCTTGCGACCCCGAATAATCAAATTCTCCGGCCTGCCCGATTTTTAAAGCGCCGGACCCGAGCAATAGAACTTTTCTCATAGCAATCAATGATTCTGAAATTTTTGCAAATATAACTCTTTTGAATGGAAGTTAACAAAAAATAAAACATAAGAGATTAAAAAATATGCCCCTTCATCGATGAAGAGGCATATTCCGTAGCTGAGATTTCAAAGTCCCAGATCTTTAAATGTGCGTGGAGCCGGAATTCCGGGCAGTGGTTTCCTCGTCTTAATCTGTTGCAATGCAATCTCGATTGCCTTGTTCAACTGCTGGTCTATTCCCTCATTTTCAAGAATCGGATCATTATCAACATATATATCGGGGTCAACACCATGGTTCTCTACTATCCAGTCGCCGGTTTTTGCATCATAATTTGTAAAAAACGGCACTCTTACATCAGTTCCATCCATATATGGCAATGAACCGCTAATGCCGACTATTCCGCCCCACGTCCTTGTCCCTATAACCGGGCCAAGTTCATTTGCCTTGAAACTCCATGGAAAGAGGTCGCCATCGGAGGCTGAATACTTGTTTATCAATAAAACTTTTGGTCCAACATGTGTACCATCAGGAACCGTGCCTGTTTTATCGGAACCTCTCCTCATGGTGAGCCTGTATGGTTTCCTTAAAAGACGTTCAATCAGCATAGGCGATATGTTGCCTCCACCGTTGGCACGGTCATCTATAATCAAAGCTTCCTTGTCAAGTTGGGGATAATAGTATCTCGCAAATTCATTTAATCCCTCGGGACCCATATCCGGCACGTAGATATATCCCACTTTACCGTCTGTGGCTTCCTCTACTTTCTTAATATTACCGAGCACCCATTCGAGATGACGTAGCGGATACTCATCTGCTATAGGTTCGATTATTATCGTTTTTGATCCTTTTATACTCGGGGAACTGTTCACTCCTATTTCCGTCAACACCCCCGCTTTCCCGACAAGCATTTTATAAATATTATCTATAGTGTCGGTAGACATTCCGTTCACGCTTACAATATAATCTCCTTCTTCCACTCCAAGACCGGGTGCTGCCAATGGAGATTTCAGCTCTTCACTGTAAACACCGTCAGGCAGGATATGGTCGATCCTGAAAAATCCGGTTTTCTTGTCTTTAGATATGTCTGCACCAAGCAATCCCATGATTGATCTTTCCGGCCTCACAGTTTCGCCCGGGTTGACGTACGCATGTCCCAAAGCCAGTTCAGCTATCATCTCACCGATAATATAATTTAGATCCAGCCTTGTCTTGGCATAAGGCACAAGAACCTGATATTTCTCCTTGATTGCATCCCAATCAACGCCGTGCATGTTTTCAAGATAGAAACCATCGCGATAGGCCCTCCATGTTTCATCAAAAATTTGATTCCATTCAGCCGGATAGTCTATTTCTGCAACCATGTCATTCAATGACACAGGTTTCTCGAGCCTTACTTTGTCACCGGTCATGGGCGCTACATAGATTTCAGAACCTTTCCTGAACAACGCCTTTTTTCCTCCAGGCAACGGTTGCATTGAGGCATCTGCGAATTGGTCCTCTTTACGAGTCTCAAGATTGAAAACCTTCGTATCACGACGCGTTCCATACCATACCTTTTTACCGTCACTATAGAAGGAACCATATCGGCCGGGACCGACCGGCAATTTCACTATCCGCCCAGGCAATCCATCGGCATCGATTACAACACTCACAGGTTCATCCTTATCGGCTTTTGACTTATCTTCACCCCCTTCGTCCTCTTTTTCAATAAATGGTGATGGAGTATCTTTAGAAAGCATCGCGATATACACGCCTCCCATATTCGAATAGGCATGGTTCCATTCTGTTTCACTGTAAATTGGATTGAAATCCCTGTCGGAACTGAATATAAGATATTTACCATCCTGGCTGAAAACTGGTGAAGAGGAGTTATACCATTTTTCAGTCACCGGGATCTCCACCCCTGTAACAATATTTCTCACATAAACCACATCCATATTGTTATCACCCGATCTGGTGTAGGTTATCCACTGACTGTCCGGACTGAATGACAGGTTGTAAATCTCTCCTGCCGGATTATTGAATAACTCTTTTTTCACTCCGGTGACTGGATTAACCTCTACTACACGATTTTTTCTATCGGTGTAAAGAATCTTTTTTGAATCCGGGCTCCAATACAACCTCCGGATATATGTGTCGTTGTCTTTTGTGAGCTGCTTCGGTGTGACATCATCTGCCGGAACTATCCAGAGCTCGGTTTCTCCGGTTTTGTCACTTATGTAGGCTATATTCTTGCCGTCAGGACTCCAAACTGCTCCCCTTTCGTTAGCTCCGGGACTCCGGCTTATATTTTTTGTCACCCCTTTTCCGGCCGGCACGTTAAACACTTCCCCCCTCGCGGTTATTGCAAGACGGTTGCCGTCAGGTGAAGCTGATACGGCGCTAACCTTGTCTGACACTTTTTTGTTTTCATGACGTGCATATATATTGTCTGAAGAAATGGAAACAGGTATCTGTTTCGTGGTTCTTGTCTTAGGATCAAGCGTGTAAAGATACCCGCCTTTCTCAAACACTATGGTATTACCGTTGGAACTAGGAAATTTAACATCATAATCCGTGAAATTTGTCACTTTCTCTGTCTTGCCGGTCTTGGTGTCATAAACAAAGAAGTTCATGGTCATATCCCGGTCGGAGATGAAAAATATCTCATCTCCAATCCACATCGGTATAATATCCTGGGCAGGATTTTCAGTGATATTCGTAACAGTCTTCGCTTCAGGGTCATATATCCAGATATCATCTGCCATACCCCCACGGTAATATTTCCAATTCCTGAATTCTCTCATCACTCTATTATAGGCAAGTTTTTTGCCGTCAGGGGAATAACTTGAAAATCCTCCTTCCGGAAGGGGTAATTGCTCCGGCATTCCTCCCTCCGGGGAAACTGTGTAAAGCTTACCGTCAAAACCGGAATTTATCCTGTTTCTATAGAGTATGTTTTTCCCGTCAGGACTCCATGTTATCACAATATTGTTCGGACCCATCCGGTCACCTATGTCATCCCGAGCATTTGTAGAGGTATATGTAAGCCTTTCCGGTTCCCCGCCGTTCGCCGGGATGAGAAAAACTTCCGTATTTCCGTCATATTGTCCGGTAAAGGCTATATTCCCACCGTCTGGTGAAAATCTCGGAAACATTTCATATCCCACGTGGGAAGTGAGCTTTCTAGCCTCCCCACCCCCGATAGGGACGGTGTATAAATCTCCCCCATAACTGAAAACAACATCCTTGCCGTTTGTTGTGGGGAATCTCATCAATCTCGCCTCTTCTGCCATCAATGAGGAAATGGAGCAGATGACACTGATTGCCAATAACCCTGATTTCAATAGTTTCATTCTCTTTAAAATTTTTTTTTTCAAATCAATTTTACCCCTTTTTTGTTGCCTTGAACTTTATTTCGAGGGTTCACAAAGTTAATATTTTTTCTTGATATGCCGTTTGCCGATTTCTCTGTACCAGACTCAGTTGGGAATATCATAATTTTTTGTTAGATTTGCGGTAGGTGCTTTCCGGGCAAATCTTAAGGGAAACACTGATCATCCAAAATTCTAATACAATAAATAAAACAAATATGGAAAACCAAGATTTATTGAAAGAGGTTAAGGCTAAAGCAGAAAAATGGCTGAGTCCTCAATATGACGAAGAGACACGTAAAGCCGTTCAGGCTATGCTCGATTCAACAGATCCCACTCAACTTGTAGACGCTTTCTATAAGGACCTCGAGTTTGGAACAGGTGGTCTCAGAGGTATAATGGGAGCAGGTAGCAACCGTATGAATATCTACACTGTCGGTGCGGCCACACAAGGATTGGCCAACTATCTTAACGATTGTTTCAAGGATGAACCGGAAATTTCAGTTGTCGTTGGTCATGACGTTAGAAATAACTCAAGAAAATTTGCTGAATTGGCAGCCGACATATTCTCCGCAAATGGCATAAAGGTGTATCTGTTTGATGCTTGTCGTCCGGTGCCCGAGGTGAGCTACGCTATCAGAAAATTAGGATGCAACAGTGGTGTGATGGTCACAGCAAGCCATAACCCCAAAGAATACAACGGTTATAAGGCTTATTGGAGCGACGGAGCCCAGATGATTGCTCCCCACGATGTTGAAACAATCGCCTATGTCAATGCAATAACTTCTGTGGACCAAATCAAATTCAAACCGAATCCCGAACTGATTAAAATCATTGGGAAGGATGTGGATGATCTATATCTTGACGACATCAAGTCCCTTTCATTGTCACCCGATGCTATTCGCCGTCACCACGACATGAAGATTGTCTATACCCCAATTCATGGAACAGGGTCTATGCTCGTTTTCGATTCTTTGAAAAAATGGGGATTTGACAATGTTATCCATGTGCCGGAACAAGACGTGCAAAGCGGCGATTTCCCGACGGTAGATTCACCAAATCCTGAAAATTCCGAGGCTATGGCCATGGGAATTGCCAAAGCAAAAGAAACAGGCGCAAGCCTTGTGCTGGCCTCTGACCCTGACTCCGACCGCATCGGCCTTGTAGTGCGCGACAGCAAAGGACAATATCAACTTGTAAATGGAAATCAGATCGTTATGATTTTCCTATATTATCTGATTACCAGAAACAGAGAACTAAACAAACTCACCGGTCGTGAATATTGTGTGAAGACAATTGTCACTACCGAGACTATTAAAAGAATCGCCGAAGCCAACAAGGTCGAGTGTTTCGATTGCTTCACAGGTTTCAAATGGATTGCCGACGTGATGAGAAACATGGAAACTCAAGGAAGATACCTCGGAGGTGGTGAAGAGAGTTACGGCTTCTTGCCTGAAACCTTTGTGAGAGATAAGGATGCCGTTTCATCTATCACGCTAATGTGTGAGATTGCTGCATGGGCTGCCGACCGCAATCAGACTCTCTACGACCTCCTGATTGATATTTATCTTGAATATGGATTTTCAAGAGAAAAAGGTGTCAGCGTGGTGCGTCCCGGCAAGTCTGGTGCCGACGAGATAGTGGCGATGATGAAGAATTTCCGTGAAAATCCGCCCAAATCACTCGCAGGAAGTCCTATCGTGATTATTAAGGATTACGCAGATCTGAATTGCAGGAACCTCACTACAGGTGAAACTTCAAAAATGAATTTCCCCACTACTTCCAATGTTCTCCAGTTCTTCACTGCTGCCGGCGACAAGGTTTCTGTCAGACCTTCCGGCACTGAGCCCAAAATAAAGTTCTACGTTGAAGTCAGGGAGAATCTCCCCTCTAAAGAGAAATACGAGGAGACCGTTAAAACGGCAGAAGATAAGATTCAGAAAGTGTTGAAAGATCTCGGCGTTTAGTAGCGTAAAGAGATACTCTATCAATTGTAAAAAACAATTCATTGTGAGCTTCTCAATGAGGCGATGAATATATTTTTGTAAAAACCGGAATCGGAGAGTGTCGGGAAACCAGGCACTCTCCTCTTATAGATCAAATTGAATCCCATGGGCAAGACTTCGTGGCGTCCCGGCACGCAGATTTATCCTTTGCCGGCTGTTATAGTAACTTGTGGCAATAAGCCGGAAAATTGGAATATGCTCACCGTGGCTTGGACCGGCACCATCTGTTCAGACCCTCCGATGTGTTATATCTCTGTCAGACCGGAAAGATTCTCATATCCCTTATTGGTCAACAATATGGAATACACTATAAATCTCACGACTACTGATATGGCAAAAGCCACTGACTGGGTAGGAGTGAGATCGGGAAAAGACTTAAACAAATGGAAAGAAACCGGACTCACACCCATCGAAGGCGAATTGGTGGATTCCCCAACTATTATGCAGTCTCCTTTGAGCATTGAATGCAGGGTGAAGGAAATTATCAAGTTAGGAACACATGATATGTTTATTTCCGATGTATTAAACGTCAGAATCGACTCTCAACTGCTGAATGAGGAAACCGGAAGGTTTGAACTTGAAAAAGCCGGAATGCTTGCCTATATGCACGGACATTATTACTCCCTCGGACAAATGATTGGAAAGTTCGGTTTCTCTGTGAAAAAAGAAGTAAAAAAGAAATGAAAAATACCTATAAATAGGGATTGCATTTCAAAAGTTATGACCTTAATTTTGCAGTGTGCTTTTGAGATGATCCATGTCTCCGGCATATAGTTTTAGTTATTTTGAGTTAAACGAGAGAGGAGTGTGACCGGCGTTTGTTACATTCCTGTCTCTTTTTAAGAAAATATATTGTCATGACTGAAAACGGACCCTACACACCCGACGATAAAATGGCAACATTGATTTCTGACGATTATCGACTGTTGCAGGTTTTAAGCCGTTTCGGCATACCATTGGGATTTGGCGACAAAACCGTCAAGGAGGTCTGTAAAGATAGGAATGTTGACTGCCTCACCTTCCTGACTGTAATTAATTTCGTGACTAAAGACAGCGAGGAGAAACCCTCTGCCTCCGGTTTATCATTGACCTCCCTTTTGGAATATCTGAAACAGAGTCATGTCTATTTCCTGAAATTTTGCCTGCCTGCAATAAGAAAGAAACTTATTGAGGGTATTACCTTGAAAGACTCTGATGTTTCCTTCCTTATTCTCAAACTTTTTGACGAATACGTTGATGGAATCAGGGAACACATGGAAGAAGAGGAGGCGAATCTTTTCCCTATTGTCGTTTCAATTTCCAATGGAGATATTGTCGGCAAGGATCGTATTTATGTCTATAGCCGGCACCATGAGGAAGTTGGCTCAAAATTAAAGGAATTAAAAAAAATCATTATCAAATATTGCCCCTTGGCAGCCAATGCAAATACCCTGAACGACGCCTTATTCGACATATATCGTTGTGAGGAAGAACTCAGTAGCCATTGCAAGATTGAAGACCTTTTGCTCTTACCGGCACTCAGGAATGCCATAAATCATATTTCCTAACAAATTGAAGTATGGCAACCGATAAAGAGCTTAGAATTGGTATAGCAGAACTTGCGCCTGTCATTTTAAGTGGCTTTTGTGAAAGTCTGAGAAAAATCAAAGGCTTCAAACCGAATATCACTGAGGTCTCTGACCGGGAATCACTTCTTTCCTTGATCTCGAAAAAAGAGATCGACATTTTAATTGCAAACCCGACTTTTGGAGGGCTTCTCCATCCAGACGATATCCGGCGAGCCAGTAAAAACCCGAATATCAGAATCTTTGCCATTGAACTCGGAAAATTAAGCAAACAGGCTCTCTCTCTTTATGACGACCACCTACATGTCACAGATGACCTTGAATCAATCAAAAATAAAATAATATCAGTTTGTAAATTCTCCGACAATAAAACCGACGACAAGGAAGCCCTGTCAAACCGTGAAAAGGAGATTGTGGCTCTTGTGGTAAGAGGGTTCACCAATCAAGAAATCGCCGACAAGCTTTTCATTTCAATCCACACTGTTATAACCCACAGGAGAAACATAGCAAAAAAATTGGAAATTCATTCCGCCACCGGTCTGACCATTTATGCAATTGTTAATAAAATAGTAGATCTCAACGATATTAAATTATAGGAAACCGATTGTTCCTTCATTTCATTAATCAATCTGCATGCCTTGCAGGTCTCTTAAATTTTAACATAAATTGGGGAACGGTCTCTTAATAAGTAGATAGAGTTTGGTTTTTTATTTGTAATTTTACCCTTACATTTTCATCATCAAGATTTAATGGGTAAGTTTTATAAAGGAAAAGATCCTGTTGTCCCTGACAAAGACTTGAAAGATATAAAGAGAACCAAAACCATAGTTATATGGCTTTGGGGTGGTTTCTTGACTTTGGGGTGTGCCATCGGCATTGTTTTATTGCTGATTTATAATGGGGTAATCGGCTATATGCCTCCTATTGAAGAACTTGAAGATCCTCACGACAAACTTGCATCTGTAGTTATAGCTTCTGACGGAACAACCGAATTGGGTAGATATTTTTCCGGTTCCGGAAACCGGGTTAATTTAGATTACAATTCTATATCTCCCTATGTTGTCGATGCGCTCGTTTCAACTGAAGATGAACGTTTCAGAGATCATTCCGGAATCGATTTCATCGCTTTGGCACGTACCGGCGTAAAAACGCTGTTGATGGGTGACAAATCTTCAGGGGGCGGCTCAACAATTACCCAACAATTGGCAAAGCAATTATATTCTCAGCCATCATCCAATATTTTTAAAAGGGCACTTCAAAAGCCTATTGAGTGGATGATAGCCTTAAAATTGGAAAGATTCTACACTAAGGATGAGATAATAAACATGTATCTCAACCGTTTTGACTTTCTCAATAATGCTGTAGGTATAAAAACCGCATCCAATGTTTATTTCAATAAGGAACCTGCCGACCTTAACATCGAAGAGGCGGCAATGCTCGTTGGTATGTTGAAAAACCCGAGTTACTACAATCCCCTTCGTTTCCCCGACAGAACCCGCGACAGACGAAACGTGGTACTCGAACAAATGGTAAAGGCAGGGAAACTCTCCCAAAATAAAGCCGATTCTTTAAAACAGCTTCCATTGACCCTTGATTATCATAGGGTTGACCACAAGGATGGTATAGCCCCTTACCTTAGGGAAGAACTCAGGATGCTCTTTATGGCAAAAGAGCCCAAACGTCCTCAAAAAGAAAATTATAAAAGCGATATGGCCTACATATTGTCGATGGGCCAATATAACACGGATTCTATTCAATGGGCGGATAATCCTCTTTACGGATGGGTCTGGAAGAATCCTAAACCCGATGGCTCTTACTACGACATATACTCCGACGGTCTAAAAATTTATACAACAATAGATACCCGAATGCAGGAATATGCCGAGGAGGCTGTCTACAAACATTTGGGAGAAACGCTGCAACCTGCATTCTTTAAAGAAAAACAGGGGCAGGCAACCGGACCCTACACCACCAATTCTGCCGAATTGTCAAGAAGTGGCGTGATGAATCTTATTGATAATGCACTGAGACAGACCGAAAGATGGCGAATGATGAAAAAAGCCGGAAAATCTGAAGAAGAAATCCGAGCCTCCTTCAATGAACCCGTTGTGATGGATCTCTTCTCCTATATTGAAGAGGGAGGAAAATATAAACCCGGTTCTAAAACCGTCACCATGACCCCTTATGATTCTGTCTTATATATGAAATCTATTCTAAGGACGGGAATGATGAGCATGGATCCGGTAACAGGACATGTCAAAGCCTATGTCGGTGGCCCGGATTTCAACTATTTTCAATACGACATGGTTTCTCGCGGACGTCGTCAGATCGGATCGACGGCTAAACCCTTCCTTTATACACTTGCAATGGAACAGGATTTCACACCATGTTCACAGTTCTTGAATTCTCAACCCACTTTTGGCAACTGGTCACCACGCAATTCCGGTAGTGCAAGAATCGGCGAGATGGTCGATCTAAGATGGGCCTTGACTAATTCCAACAACTGGATCTCGGCAAGACTTGTCTATGAATTAGGAGCTAAGTCCCTGGCCGATAAAATGAGGATGTTCGGTGTCACCGGCCATATTGATGAGACGCTTCCTCTTGCACTGGGCACCGTTGACGTATCTATTAAAGAGATGGTTGGCGGTTACACGGCATTTGCAAATAAGGGACTCAGAGTTGACCCCGTCTTTGTCACCAGGATTGAAGATAACCAGGGCAATATCATTTACTCGGCAATGCCTCACAGAACCGAGGTGACCGGTGAGGATTCCTATTATAAGATTCTTTCCATTCTGATGAATGTTGTAGACGGTGGCACCGCCGCAAGTCTAAGAGGCAGGTATGGCATTAAAGCACAAATGGGTGGTAAAACGGGAACAACTAACTCTAATTCCGACTCCTGGTTCATGGGATTCACCCCGGAACTCGTAACCGGTGTGTGGGTCGGTGGTGAAGAACGTTACATTCACTTTAACACAATGGCTTTGGGACAAGGCGCAAGAGCCGCTTTGCCAATTTACGGCTATTATATGCAAAGTGTCTATAACGATCCCAAACTCCCCTACTCTCAAGACACTCGCTTTGAATTCCCCGCCTCTTTTAACCCCTGTGCAGGAGAAATCCAGGTTGATGCGAACAGCAACGGTATAGAAGAATTTACAGAAGGCATTTTTGATTGATTGATGCCTTCTGTAAATCATAATGTTTAACTAAGTAGTTGTCTCTTTATTTAATCACTCCAAGTTTCTTGCCCACCTTAATGAAAGCGGCTATCGCTTTGTCAAGTTGTTCTTTCGTGTGAGCTGCGCATAGTTGCACGCGGATGCGGGCCTCTCCTTTCGGTACCACGGGATAATAGAATCCTGTTACATACACTCCCTCTTTCTGCATCTCGGCAGCAAAATCCTGCGACAGCTTTGCATCATACAACATCACTGCACATATTGCGCTTTCCGTCGGTTTGATATCAAATCCTGCCTCTGTCATCTTATCCTTGAAATATTTCACATTCTCCACAAGCCTATCATGGAGTTCGTTGCTCTCCTTCAGGATATTCATCATCTCGATACTTGCTCCGACTATGGAAGGTGTTACAGAATTTGAGAACAAATAGGGACGTGAACGTTGACGCAACATATCTATAATCTCTTTTCTTCCGGTTGTGAAACCTCCCATTGCGCCACCGAATGCCTTACCCAGTGTCCCGGTGAATATATCTATTTTGCCGTAACAGTCAAATTTCTCAGCCACACCGTGACCTGTCGCTCCAACAACTCCGGCGGAATGACTTTCGTCAACCATCACAAGTGCATCATATTTTTCTGCAAGCTCACATATTTTGTCCATCGGGGCCACGTTCCCATCCATTGAGAAGACACCGTCTGTAGCGATTATGCGGAACCTGCAATCCTTAGACTCTTTCAGACACCTCTCAAGATCTTCCATATCGGCATTTTTATAACGGAATCTCTTGGCTTTGCAGAGCCTTACTCCATCTATTATAGAGGCATGGTTCAACGAATCACTTATGATTGCATCCTCCTCCGTGAATAGAGGTTCAAAAAGGCCTCCGTTTGCATCGAAACATGCTGCATAGAGAATCGTATCCTCGGTCTTGAAATAATCGCTTATAGCTTTTTCAAGCTCCTTGTGCAAATCTTGTGTGCCACAAATGAACCTAACGGATGCCATGCCGTATCCTCTTGTGTCCATAGCCTTTTTGGCTGCTTCGATCAACCTAGAGTCATCAGCCAGGCCAAGGTAATTGTTTGCACAAAAGTTTAAGACTTCTCCATTGTTGTTGGCCACTTCTATTTCGGGCCCCTGAGGACTTTCTATTATGCGCTCGTTTTTATAAAGCCCCGCCTCCTTGATATCGGTGAGCTCCTTTTCAAGATGCTCTTTGAATTTTTTGTACATGGTATTTAGGGTTTTGTTATAATTAGAGTCAAATTTAGAAAAAAAATAAATACAAAAGAAGTTTTAGGAAATCTATTAGAGGCCTCTTCCCTATTGTAGAAACCATATTTTTTTTAACTTTGCATCATATTAAGGCTCTCTTAAAACAACTTCCTTAAAATCAATTTAATCCAAAATCTAAGCATACTCATGAAAAATGTTCTTGTGATAGGGGCAACCGGTCAGATAGGTTCCGAATTGACAATGAAACTAAGAAAAACTTATCCGAACGGCGATATCGTGGCAGGCTATATCACGGGTGCCGAACCCAAAGGTGAATTGCTGGAATCCGGTCCCGCTGAAATTGTGGATATAACAAATCCGGCTCAGATAGCTGCAGCGGTGGAGAAATATAATATAGACACAATTTATAATCTTGCCGCCGTGTTAAGCGCAGTTGCCGAGGCGAAACCCCAGCTTGCCTGGCATATAGGTGTGGGAGGCCTTTACAACACCCTTGAGGTGGCACGTGAAAAGAAATGTGCGGTTTTCACTCCCAGTTCAATCGGCTCATTTGGTCCCGGCACTCCTAAGGTAAACACTCCTCAAGACACGATTCAACGTCCTACCACAATCTACGGTGTGACTAAAGTTACAGGTGAACTTCTTTCAGATTATTATGCAAAGAGGTTTGGTGTAGATACTCGTTCTGTCAGATTCCCGGGTCTAATTTCATACGTGACACCTCCCGGTGGCGGAACAACAGATTATGCCGTTGACATTTATTATTCAGCCGTGAAGGGAGAAAAATTCTATTGTCCTCTGAAACCTGGAACTTTCATGGATATGATGTATATGCCTGATGCCCTGAGGGCGGCTATTGAAATCATGGAGGCCGATCCCTCAAAACTGATTCACCGGAATTCTTTCAATATCGCCTCTATGAGTTTCGATCCCGAAATGATCGCTGCAAAAATAAAGGAGCACGTCCCGGGTTTTGAAATGGAATATAAACTTGACCCACTCCGTCAGTCTATAGCAGATTCATGGCCCGATAGCCTTGACGACACTTGCGCACGCGAAGAATGGGGATGGCGTCCGCAGTATGATCTTGAAGCAATGACAATCGATATGCTCGATCATCTTAAGTCAAAATAACCGGATGCATTGATCCTTAATATTAGTTAATTCAATATGAAAACTGAAAACTCATTTTAAGTTTTCAGTTTTTTTATATAATTTCGCAGCTGTTTTGCAGGAAGGCTAACCTTTAAAAACACCGGATGCCTCCAAACTTTCTTATCCATGATGAAAAGTGGAGAGAAATAAAAAGTATGAACAGCAACGAAATCAAACCTAAAATTTTAGACTGCGTTATCAACGAGATAATGAAAAACGGAATAAAGGCAACCACAATGGATGGCATTGCCTCCGTGCTTCAGATGTCTAAGCGCACGCTCTATGAAATATTCGGCTCCAAGGATATAATGGTCATGGAGGCAAAGAAATATTTTCATGGAAAACTTGAGGCTTCACTGAAGAACATCTTTGAAAATTCTTCCAATGTCATGGAGGGAATAGTGAAATGTTTCATCTTCAACCGTAACCTCATGCAGAATGTCAGCATCCAGTTTGTGCGTGACATCAACGAACTTAAGAATAAAAACAAAAGGGTGAGTGAGAAAGGAGAAAAAGAGTGGTATTCACATTTCTTCAACATCTTGAATAAAGGAGTGGCTGAAGGATATTTCAGAGATGATGTCAATCTGTTCATCCAAAGCAGGATGCTCTCAATCCAGATGGAATCTCTTAAAAGAATGGAGGAGCTTTTCCCTGCCGACATCTCTTTATTGGAGGTCTATGACTGTATCATCCTCGGGTTCTTCCGTTCTGTTTGTTCTCCAAAAGGATTGGAAATGTTGGATAAGACAATAAGCCAATCTAAACTTAATGAAAACATCAAAGATTTGAGATATAATGAGCAATAGACTCCGAATTTATATGCTGGCGGTTGCTGCATGTGCTTTGCTGCCGGCACTTTCTAAAGCTGAACAAGTAACCTTGTCTCTCCAAAAATGTTTGGAGATTGCCCTGCAGGATAACCCCACTGTAAGGATAGCCGACATGGAGGTCAATAAGGTTGACTATGCCAAGAAAGAAACCTTGGCTTCAGTTTTCCCGGCTATTGATTTCTCGGCAAACTACCAGAGGTCGATCGAGCTCCAGACAATCCGGATGGATTTGGGAGGTCAAAGCCAAAGTATTAAGATGGGATCCGACAATACTTGGAATCTTGGTTTCTCGGCTTCTCTCCCTATTATCGCTCCTTCTTTATGGAAAGCAATAGATATTTCCAACACTCAGATCCTGGCCAGTCTGGAAGAGGCAAGGGCCTCCAAACTTGATCTCGTAGATCAGGTCAATAAAGCCTATTATGCACTAATGTTGGGGATAGCTTCTAAAAATGTGATTCAGCAAAATTATGACATCGCCCTTTTCAATGCCGAAATTTATAAAAAACAGTTTGAAAACGGCACAGCCTCTGAATATGATGTGTTAAGGTCATCGGTACAGATCAAAAATATCGAGCCCGAACTTCTGCAAGCCGACATTGCCATAAAACAGTGCCAGCTGCAGCTAAAAATCTTGATGGGGATTCAAACCGAGCTTGAAATTCTTCCTGACATAACCCTGAATGATCTGCAGAAATCGATGTATGCATATCCCTCGAGCACCCTCCCCTCGCTCGTCGACAACTCACAGTTGCGTTCTCTTGAAATTCAAAGCTCTATACTAAAAAAGAATGTGACCCTTAAAAAATTCGCTTGGATTCCTACTTTGGGAGCAGCCTACACCCTGTCTTGGACTGCATTGAGCAACGGCTCTCCGATCAAAAACCAGCAGTTTAATCCCTACAGCTATGTGGGGGTCTCTCTATCCGTGCCAATTTTCTCCGGCGGTTCTAAACTCTATGGCCTCAAACAAGCGCAGGTTCAGCTTAAAGAGTTGGAAATCCAGAAAGAATACCTCATCAACTCCCTCGACATGCAGGTCTCTCTTGCCATAGACAATATTAACCGGGAAGCCGCACAGATCGAGTCAAGCCGTGAGGGTATGGAGGAGGCTCAAAAAGCTTATTCAATCATGCAAAAAAGCTTTGAAATCGGAGCCGCATCCTATCTTGACCTTAGAGATGCAGAGTTAGCAAACACTTCCGCTCAGCTCGCTTATTTCCAAGCTATTTATAATTATTTGATTTCTAATTCCGAATTAGACCTTCTGCTTGGTAAAGAAGATGCATTAAACAATAAAAACTGAAAACCATCTCACTTATGAAAAAATTTATATTCATATCAACTTCTGTGATTACTTCACTTTCACTTTTTTCCTGCGGCAACAAAGATAATAATACTCAGGAAGAGGAAGCCAAACCATTGGTAAAGGTGGAGCAGGTTTTTGCTACAGAAGTAGAACAAATAGGAACTTACACCGCTACAGTGGAGCCGGAACTTATTAATAATATTTCCACTTCCACACCAAACCGTATTAAAGAGATTCTTGTGGATGAAGGTTTTCAGATCGCAAAAGGTCAAAAGATAGCCGTGCTGGATGACGTGAACATCACCACGTATGAAACACAGGTGGCTAATGCGAAAGCTAATCTCGACAATGTAAAGGTCAACTATGACCGTGCCGTGCAGCTTCTGAAAATAGGAGGCGGAACCCAACAGAATGTAGATGCGATGCAACTGCAGCTTACCAACGCTGAAAACACTCTGGCTGCAGCTGAACGAACCCTTCGTAACGTGCAGGAAAACACTGTGCTCGTATCCCCTATTAACGGAATCGTAACGGCACGTAATTACGACCCGGGCGATATGACCGGAGCTCTTCCTATAGTCACTGTAGCTCAAGTCAACCCGGTCAAAATTGTAATCAATGTTCCTGAGAGTGAATTTTCTAAAATTACCAAGGGCATGCCTGCTCAGATCACTTTCGACACTTATGGAGATGAAGAATTCACCGGAAAGGTAACAATTATATCTCCTACTGTCGACACCAATACAAGAACTTTCGGTGTTGAAATTGGACTGAATAATAATGAGGGTAAGATTTTGCCCGGTATGTTCGGAAGGGTGAAACTCAAACTCGGTGAGGCAAATCATGTCGTAGTGCCTGACAGAGCCGTGGTTAAACAACCGGGTTCGGGCAACCAGTATATTTTTGTTTATCACAACGACGGAACCGTATCTTATAATAAAGTTGAGTTAGGCCAGCGTATCAATGACACCTACGAGGTGGTGGATGGTGTGGCAGACGGCGATTATGTTGTTGTCACAGGACAATCACGTCTCGCCGACGGTGTCCCGGTGCAAGTGGCTGAATAATATATTTCTTTAATTTCTTAAATCCGTTAATCCCCAATAAAATGGCATCTTTATATGCTTCTGCGGTGAAACGCCCCATCATGACGACTGTATGCTTCCTCACAGTCATTATCCTGGGTTTGTTTTCACTCATGAAACTTCCTATCGATCTTTTCCCCGACATCGACACCAATACCATTATGGTGATCACGATATATCCCGGTGCAAGTGCTGAAGATATTGAACAGAATGTTACCAAACCGCTGGAAAACACGCTTAATTCTGTAGAACACCTTAAGCATATCACATCCAATTCAAGGGAAAACACCTCCGTCATTACTCTGGAATTTGAATATGGTTATGATATCGACGTACTCACCAATGATGTGAGAGACAAACTCGATATGGTGGAGTCCTCGTTGCCCGACGATTCCCAGAACCCAATAATCTTCAAGTTCTCAACCGATATGATCCCTATCGTGATTCTGTCGGTGGAGGCCAAGGAAAGTATGGCAGGCCTTTATAAAATCCTTGACGACGATGTGGCCAATCCTCTTGCACGTATCGACGGTGTCGGCTCTGTTTCTATATCCGGTGCACCGAAACGTGAAATTCATATATATGTAGATCCAAACCGCCTCGAGGCTTATCACCTGTCGGTTGAATCGATAGCATCGGTCATTGGTGCCGAAAACAATAATATCCCCGGTGGTGCTTTCGACATTGGCTCCAACACTTATTCCCTGCGTGTGCAAGGTGAGTTCAAAAATTCCAAGCAGATGGAGAATGTGCCCGTCGGATCTTATCAAGGAAAGGTGATTTATCTCAAAGATGTGGCACGCGTGGAAGATTCTCTCGAGGAACGCACGCAGCAAACATATATCAGTGGAGAAGAGGGAGCAACTATCATTATTCAGAAACAATCGGGTGCCAATTCTGTGGCCATTTCTGAAAAGGTTATGGAAATGTTGCCCAAGCTTCAGAAAAATCTACCCACCGATGTAAAATTAGGTGTTGTGGTCGACACTTCCGACAATATCCGTAACACTATTGCTTCATTGGAGGAAACTGTGCTTTATGCATTGCTTTTTGTAATGATCGTGGTGTTCTTCTTCCTCGGGAGATGGAGAGCCACAATGATTATCGTTATCACTATACCGATATCATTGATAGCCTCTTTCATTTATCTGTATGCAACCGGAAACTCTTTGAATATTGTCTCCCTCTCAGCTCTTTCGATTTCAATCGGTATGGTTGTGGACGATGCCATTGTGGTGCTGGAGAATGTAACGACTCATATTGAGCGAGGTTCCGATCCGAAACAGGCTGCGGTTCATGGCACCAATGAGGTTGCAGTATCGGTTATCGCTTCCACGCTTACGCTTATAGCAGTGTTCTTCCCGCTGACCTTGGTTACCGGTATGACCGGTGTGCTCTTCCGTCAGCTCGGTTGGATGGTCACCATCATGATGATTATTTCAACACTTTGCGCATTGTCGCTGACTCCGATGTTGTGCTCACAATGGTTAAGACTATCGACTCATCATTCAAAATTTTATCTTAAGGTTTACGGGCCGATTGAAAAAGGTCTCGACAAATTTGATGATGCTTATGCCAAACTGTTGAAACTCGTTGTCTCAAACCGGCTTGTGACTATTTTAATCTGTATCGGCACATTCGTGGGTTCTATATTTCTTATGAAACATGTGGGAACCGAATTCTTCCCCACTCAAGACAACGGCCGTATCGGAGTCTCTTTGGAAACCCCGATTGGCACAAGGGTAGAGATTACTCAAGATGCTTTGGCAAGACTTGATTCCGTATGGCGTGAGAAATATCCTGAAATCCAGGTATTGAGCTACACTGTCGGTCCGGCAAGCTCCGACAATACTTTTGCCTCATTATCCGACAACGGGTCACATATAGCGTCTATGAACATAAGGCTCTCCAATCCGGGCGATAGAAAAAGAGGGATAAAGGAGATAGCCGACGGCATGCGTAATGACATAACATCCGGATTCCCCGAATTCAGTAAGGCGCAGGTAAATGTCGGCGGTGGACGAGGTGCCGGTATGGGTGGCCAGTCAACTGTGGATTTTGAAATTTATGGCTATGATTTCAACGAAACCGACTCAATTGCGAGGGTCTTGAAACAGATTCTCGAAGGAATTGAGGGTACAGCCGACATCACCATATCACGTTCTGACTATCAACCTGAATACCAAGTGGATTTTGACAGAGAAAAGCTCGCTTTGTATGGAATCAACCTTCAAACAGCCGCATATTATCTTAGAAATAGAATTAATGGGTCAACCGCTTCGCAATTCCGTGAGGATGGTGAGGAATATGACATAAAGGTGATGTACGACAAACAATTCCGTACATCGCTTGAAGACCTTGAAAATATCACTCTATATTCTTCCACCGGTCAACCGGTTAAACTCAAGGAAGTAGGCAAGGTTGTGGAACGTTTCACTCCTCCCACCATCGAACGTAAAGACAGGGAGAGGGTTATCACAGTTTCCGCTGTGGTTGACGGTGTTCCTATGAGCCAGGTTGTGGAACATGCTGAAATCGCAATCGACGAGCTTCACCTCCCTTCCGGAATTTCAATCGAGCTATCCGGTTCTTATGAAGACCAGCAGGACTCATTCAGTGATCTTATGCTGCTCGGCATCCTCATTATTATTCTTGTATATATAGTGATGGCGGCTCAGTTTGAGAGCTTTACATATCCCGGCATAATCATGACGTCACTCCTCTTCGCATTCTCCGGTGTATTTATCATCCTTTGGATAAGCGGGCACACCCTAAATGTGATGAGTATGATCGGAGGAATCATGCTTATCGGTATTGTGGTTAAAAACGGTATTGTGCTCATTGACTACATCTCGCTGAACCGTGAACGTGGCATGGGTATCCGACCGGCTGTTATCCTCGGTGGCAAATCACGTCTGCGTCCCGTTATCATGACAACACTTACCACTATTCTGGGTATGGTGCCTATGGCTGTCGGTAGCGGTCAGGGCTCCGAAATGTGGCGTCCTATGGGAACAGCCGTAATTGGCGGTCTCACATTCTCCACGATCCTCACCCTGCTTTTCGTACCCGTTTTATATTGTGTCTTTGCAGGTAACGGTGTGAAGAACGATAGGAAAAAACTGAGAAAAAAATATTCAACTGTTAAATAACTGGCTATAACTATATGCAGGCTATATTTATTGCTTACGATCAGGCTCATCATGAAGCGGTTCTCGAACTTTTGGAAAGAAGTTCTTGCAGAGGTTTCACATCCTTTGGAGAGACTCACGGAAAAGGATCAAAGACAGGCGACCCCCATTTCGGGAGTCACGCCTGGCCTTCGGTCGGTGGCTCAATCCTGACCGTGGTGGATGATTCAAAAGTCGATACGGTTTTGAATAAATTGAAACAACTCGACGAATCAAAGCCCTTGCTCGGACTCCGCGCTTTCGTCTGGCCCATAACAAGATCAATCTAACCTTCTGCGTTTCCGTTTTTACTGCCAAAAGGATTGCCGGTCGGCTTACACCGTGCTGTCGAGCGTGCCCGAGGCAGTCACACTCTAAGTTCAACCCACGTCCGTGGGTTGGAGGGGATGATGCACTTCCCTCCCCCGCAATGAATTGCGGGGTTACCTTAAAGTTGGACTGCTTCCGCAGTCTCTAATGCTGCCCTAACACACTGCCGTCTCTTTTGCCGCACTAACCCACACTGCCGCGATTTCAGGCCGGCTTACGCCGTGCTATCCGGACTGCCTCCGGCAGTCAAACTCCAAGTTAACCCCACATTTCAATGTGGGGTATATGACTCCCTGTCTCTCCACAACCCACGAAGATGGGTTGAACTTAATGCCGTAAAGACCCTAACCTCCTTAATCACTAATTCCTAATTACTAATTACTAATTGCTAATTGTCAATTACTAATTCCTAATTGCTAATTGAAAAAAAGGGATTTATTTATAACTTTGTCAGAAACAAACAAAAATTAAGAATGAGACACTACTATAAAAATCTTTTGACCATGATCCTGGCATCACTCTTCACAGTTGCCTGCATGGCTAACAAAACTTCAAACAACGGAGATATGGAAAAAAATGCTGATATCTTGAAAAACTTCTCTTCTGAAGGTTATGCCTTCGATTCTTTCACAAGTCCTAAAGGAAGACAAATAGACCTTATATTTATTAAACATGGGTCTATTGCCTTACTTGTCGACGGTTTCCTCATCTATGTGGATCCGGTCACTATCTACGGTAACGATTTCTCCCGGCTCCCCGGAGCCGACCTGATTTTGGTAACCCACGAACATCATGACCATTTCGATGTGAAAGCTATTGAGGAGCTGCAACGGGAATCCGACAAAATAATAGGGAGCAAACGTATAGGAGAACTGTATTCCTCTGCCTCCGTAATGTTGCCCGGAGAAAAAACAGAAATACCGAATCAAGATTTTTCAATAGAGGCCGTTCCGGCCTACAACATCACGGAGGGTCATCTTCAGTTCCATCCCAAGGAGAGAAAGGATATCGGTTTTATTTTTGACATTGACGGACTCAGGATCTATGTTGCCGGCGACACCGAAGATATTCCGGAAATGGCTGATTTGAAAGACATCGACATTGCATTTCTCCCCGTCAACCAGCCCTACACCATGACACCACAACAGGCTCTCAATGCCGTGAAGATGATTAAACCCCGCATTCTTTATCCCTATCATTACGGTGAGACAGACCTTACTCCTCTTGTCGATGCCCTGAAAGGCTCGGAAACTGAGGTCAGAGTGAGGCAGCTTCAATAGGAAGATTGCTTTCCCGCTTTTTTTCGGTTAACCTGACTAAATAGATGCTTGCCTCGTAAAGAAGATACATCGGCAGCGAAACGGCAAGCAAGGTAAACACATCGCTGGTTGGGGTTATTATTGCTGCGATTATTAAGATTGCAACGATGGCATGTTTTCTGTAGGTCTTCATGAAGGAGGCCTTCAGCACCCCCATCTTTGCCATAATCCAACTGATCACAGGCATTTCAAACACAACCCCCATGGCGATGCATATTAAAACCAAAGTCGACATATAGGAGTCGAGCGAGATCAGGTTAGTAACATCATCTGATACCTGATAGGTGCCGAGAAATCTGAAAGTCAGCGGAAAAATAAGAAAATATCCGGCCATTACCCCGATAAGAAACATCAGGTAGCCGCTTCCCACAACCTCCACCGCATATTCCTTCTCGTTATCATAGAGAGCCGGTGAAACGAATTTAAAAAGCTGATAAAGAATATATGGTGATGCACATAGCACCCCGAAACATAAAGCTGTCTTTACGTGTATCACAAATTGTTGCGCAAGCCCCGTATTGATAAGGCTCACGTCGAACGAATCACTTGAAACTCCTGAAAAAAAACCTCCTATCCCGTCGAGCCACCTGTATGTGATGAACGTGTCGTTCTTTGGTGCAAGGACAATGTCAAATAAAATATCTTTAAAAATAAAAGCTATGATTCCGCATAAAACAGCCACCAAGGTTATCTTAAGCAGAATGTTCCTCAATTCGTCAAGATGATCCCAGAATGTTCCGGTATCAGTCTTCTTGCTCATTCTTTATTTTCCTCGTTGGCCTCTATCTTTACGTCGTTTTCAACCTCCTTCATGCCATCTTTGAATGCTTTTACCCCTTTTCCGAGACCCTTCATCATCTCAGGGATTTTCTTGCCGCCGAAAAAGAGAAGCACGACCAATGCAATTAGAAGGATTTCCTGAAATCCTAATCCACCTATAAAATCAAGCATCATATTTCTTTCGTTTTCTTTCCAATTATAACTGATAATTACTCAAATTATTGCCTTTCCATCCAAAATTAATAAAACTCCGCATGATAACCGAACTTAGCATCGACTGCCGGAGTGCAGTCCAACTTCAAGTTAACCCCACATTTCAATGTGGGGCAG
>JAFLTM010000069.1 GCA_022509225.1 Muribaculaceae bacterium | reverse complement strand
TGAGCGCCAATATTGGAAAAGTAACCCAGGTGATCGGACCTGTAATCGACGTTTCGTTTGAAGGAGGTAAAACCAACGTTCCTCCTATCTATAATGCATTGCGTGTAAAACGCGACAACGGGGAAGAACTCATTCTTGAAGTGGAACAGCACGTGGGCGAAGACACTGTCAGATGTGTGGCGATGGAGAGCACCGACGGACTTCGCAGAGGCGTTGAAGTGGAAGACCTCGGACGTCCTATCGCAGTTCCCACCGGAAATCAGGTTAAGGGTCGTCTCTTGAATGTGATAGGAGAACCGATCGATCACCTGGCAGAGCTCAACAGAGACAAACTGCGTCCGATTCATCAACCGGCACCGGGATTTGAAGACCTTGCGATTTCAACAGAAGTGCTTTTCACCGGAATCAAGGTCATAGACCTTCTGGAGCCGTATTCAAAAGGTGGAAAAATCGGACTTTTCGGAGGTGCCGGCGTTGGTAAGACGGTGCTTATCATGGAGCTCATCAACAACATAGCAAAGGGGCACAACGGTTTCTCTGTATTCACCGGAGTCGGTGAACGCACGCGTGAGGGCAACGACCTTTTGCGTGAGATGATCGAGAGCGGCGTAATCAAATATGGCGACAAGTTTAAAGAGGGGATGGAGAAAGGTGAATGGGATCTTCATGACGTTGACATGAATGAAGTGAACAATTCCCAGGCGACCCTCGTATTCGGGCAGATGAATGAGCCGCCGGGCGCACGTCTTAGGGTGGCACTGTCAGGTCTTAGTGTCGCCGAGCAATTCAGAGATAACGACGGCGGAGGGAAAGAGATTCTTCTTTTCATCGACAATATATTCCGTTTCACTCAGGCCGGTTCGGAGGTGTCTGCACTTTTGGGACGCATGCCTTCGGCAGTTGGTTACCAACCGACATTGGCATCTGAAATGGGTATGCTTCAGGAGAGAATCACATCCACAAAGCAGGGAAGCATCACTTCGGTTCAGGCAATCTACGTTCCTGCCGACGACTTGACCGACCCGGCTCCCGCTACGACGTTCAATTTCCTTGATGCCACAACGGTGTTGAGCCGTAAGATTGCCGAACTCGGTATTTATCCTGCCGTGGATCCATTGGACTCGACTTCCCGAATCCTTGACCCGAATATTATAGGTGAGGAACATTATAACACCGCCCAGGCTGTGAAACAGTTGTTGCAGAAATATAATGAACTTCAAGATATTATAGCTATTCTAGGTGTTGATGAGCTTTCAGATGCCGATAAACTTGTTGTTGCAAGGGCAAGAAGGGCACAAAGATTCCTGTCGCAGCCTTTTAATGTGGCTGAACAATTCACGGGGCTTCCCGGCGTAATGGTGCCGTTGTCTGAGACTATCCGTGGTTTCAAGATGATACTCTCAGGAGAGGTTGACGAATATCCTGAACAGGCATTCCTGAATGTCGGGACAATCGACGAGGCTATTGCCAAGGGTAAGAAAATGCTTGCCGAGGTTAGCTGAAATATTAAAGAGACTACTGATGAAACTTGAGATAATATCACCGAGTGAGATAATGTTTAGCGGAGACGTTGATTCCGTCACACTTCCGGGTGTGAAAGGCAAATTCACCGTCTTGAAGAACCATGCTTCGCTAATCTCTGCCTTGAAACCGGGAACTATCCGGTTCTTGAATGGCTCCGAAGAAAGGAAAGTGGAGATCAGGGGAGGGCTCGCTGATATCGACAATAACAAGATCGCAGTGTGTGTCTATTGAGAAAGGATAAACGAAGCTGATAACAGGAAACTCCCGATAATGAAGCACAAAATTTCTCTCATAATTCTGATGGTGACTTTGGTCGGTTTGATAATGCCGGCGAAGGTCTATGCATCTGAAGGTGAAAATGAGGTGAATGTTAAGGAAATCATATTCCATCACCTTGGCGACGGATATGGCTGGGAGGTGCCGTTCAGTCATGTCTATAGGATTCCGTTGCCCGTGATTGTCAGGGCACAGGATGGCACATGGATGCATTTTTCTTCAGGGAGACTCATCAAATACGTAGAGAATTTGGACACTGTCACCGGTAAGGTGATAATGGAGGCCGAACCAGAAATAGTCACGATCCAGAAGAACGGCAAAGAATATCAGTGGCTCCTGGCTCATGTGAGCAAACATAAAAACAAGGTTGTCCAGATTTTCCCGGTGTCTGATGCGGAACAGGCAGAACTTAAACTTCAGGCAAGCCACGATCCGGAATTCACAGGTGATATGAATTCCGCCGACGTTGTTATCGACGGCTATGTCGGGTATGAAGGGAAATATTATAAGGAATACAAGCCTCATGATGTTTCTATCACCAAGAACGTTCTCGCGCTTTTAATCGCAGCGATAATAGTGACGGCGATGGTTATGTCGGTGGTGTGGTGGTATGCACGCAAAGGAATGAAAGCTCCGAGAAAAGGAATGGGATTCATGGAGATGCTTATAGATTTTATCTATACCGGGGTAATCAAGGCTACCCTTCATGACCGTGCAAAGAAGTTTGCCCCCTTCCTTCTCACATGTTTCTTCTTTATTCTTGTGATGAATCTCGTGGGATTGATTGTGATATTCCCCGGTGGAGCAAACCTTACGGGCAATATTGCCGTGACATTGGTTCTTGCGGTTCTCGTATTTGTCATAACAAACGTGATGGGAACAAAGCATTATTGGAAAGAGATTTTCTGGCCGGATGTGCCCTTGTTCTTGAAATTTCCTATCCCGATCATGCAATTCATCGAGATATTTGGAATCTTCACAAAGCCGGCGGCTTTATGTGTGCGTTTGTTTGCCAACATGATGGGAGGCCACATGATCGTGATAACGTTGACCTTGCTGATATTCATATTTGCGGCATTCGGCGCGATAGCGGCAGGAGGCTCAGTGTTTATCTCGGTTATCTTCTCGATATTCATGTTATGTCTTGACGTGCTTGTGAGTTTTATCCAGGCATACGTTTTCACATTGCTTGCCACGATTTTCATATCTATGAGCACGGAGAAGCCACACCATGAGTCACACGTAGAGAAAGAGACGGAAACACCTCCGGCTCAACCGGTAATAGAAAACTAACAACTAAAACTTATATATTATGTTATCAATGATTTTAGCAGCAGAGACAGCACTTGGCGCCTTAGGTGCAGCACTTGGAGCAGGTATAGCAGCCATCGGAGCAGGTATCGGTATCGGTAATATCGGAAGCAGCGCAATGGAAGCAATCGCACGTCAGCCGGAAGTGGCAGGCGACATACGTTCAAACATGATCGTGATCGCAGCCCTTATAGAAGGTGTAGCACTCTTCGCGGTTATCGTGTCGGCTCTGGCTCTATTTATCTGAAAAAGCAAAAAAATCACTTTTTAAAAACAACCTAAAAAGAAAAGCATGGAATTATTCACCCCTGATTTCGGGCTCATATTCTGGATGTTTATCTCCTTCATCATCCTATTTGTGGTTCTTGCCATTTGGGGTTGGCCTGTGATATTGAAAAATATGGACGAGAGGGCCGACACAATTGATAAGGGAGTTGAATATGCCAGGGAGGCGAAATCCCAACTCGACAATGCACGGGCTGAGGCTCAGAAATATATGGAAGAGGCTCAGCAGAAGCAGGCCGATATGCTCAGAGAGGCTGCCAGGATGAAGACGCAGCTGATAGAGGAAGCAAGGAAGGAGGCTTCCGAGGAGGCAAAAAAAGTGATGGACGCTGCCCGTGTCTCGATCGAACAGCAACGTAAGGAAGCAGAACTGCAATTTCGCAATGAGGTGAGCCGCTTTTCGCTCGATATAGCGGAAAAGATGGTGAGAGGTAACCTTTCCGACGACAAATCGCATGCTGCCCTTGTGGATAAAATGCTCGATGAAATAGAAAGTAATTGAGAGAATGGACAACGGTCTTATACCAAAAAGATACGCCAAGGCATTATACAAGGTTGCCCTTGACTCAGGGAAGACAAAGGAACTCTATGATCTTTCCAAGAGGGTGATCGATGCATTCAGGTCTAATCCGGAACTGCAGAAAGTCTTGTCAAACCCCTTTGTGCCGGCAAATGACAAGGAGGGGTTGCTGATTGCAGCAGCCGGTGAAGACAATGAACTTTTCAAACGGTTTGTTTCCCTGATCATAAGTCAGAAGAGGGTGGAATTCGCTTGCCAGATGATGCTTGCCTACAGAGACATCTACAGAAAAGACAACCATATTTCACAGGCAAAAATCACCACCGCGTCGAAGCTTGACGAAGTCAGGATGCGGAAACTCAGAGACCTTGTTTCTGGGGCGTTTAAAGACTCTGTCTTGGAATTTACAGAGGCGGTGGATCCCAACCTGATAGGAGGCTTTGTGATCGATGTTGATTCGGTCAGGATGGATGCTTCCTTGAGCAATGAACTTGAACAACTACGTCAAACACTTTTAAGTTAAGAGAAAAGATGCTTAATCCCAGTGAAATATCTGATATTTTAAAGAAACAGCTTGAGAACGTAACCTCCAAGGCAAAATTTGAAGAGGTTGGAACCGTGCTTGAAGTGGGCGACGGTGTTGCTCATGTCTATGGTCTTGAAAACGTGCGTTCCAACGAGCTTGTGGAATTTGAAAACGGGGTGAAGGGAGTGGCTCTGAACCTTGAGGAAAGCAACGTGGGAGTCGTGTTGCTCAATAATGTGAACGATGTAACGGAAAACATGTCGGTGAAGCGCACGGGAGAAATTGCCTCAATCCCAGTTGGTGAAGGTCTGCTGGGACGAGTTATCAATATTCTCGGTGAACCTATCGACGGCAAAGGGCCGATAGAGGGGAAACTGCTCAATATGCCGTTGGAAAGAAAGGCACCGGGAGTCATTTTCCGTCAGCCGGTTAACCAGCCGTTGCAAACCGGACTTAAAGCCGTAGATGCAATGATTCCGATAGGAAGGGGTCAGCGTGAGCTGATAATTGGCGACCGCCAGATTGGTAAGACTGCAATCGCGATAGACACTATAATCAATCAGCGCCAGAATTATCTCGCCGGGAAGCCTGTGTATTGTATTTATGTGGCTATAGGTCAGAAAGGTTCATCAATTGCATCGTTAGTGCATACACTTGAAAAATATGGTGCGATGGAATACACGGTTGTTGTGGCTGCAAGTGCTTCCGACTCAGCCTCAATGCGCTACTATAGTCCATTCGCGGGAGTTGCCATAGGTGAATATTTCAGAGACACAGGCCGCGATGCGCTGATTGTTTACGATGATTTGTCGAAACAGGCAGTGGCTTATCGTGAGATATCATTGATTCTTAAACGACCGTCGGGTCGTGAGGCATATCCCGGTGATATTTTCTACCTCCATTCACGTCTGTTGGAAAGAGCTGCTAAAATAATCGATAATCAAGAGGTGGCGTCGAACATGAACGACCTTCCAGAAGTGTTGAAACCGATAGTGAAAGGAGGAGGCTCACTCACAGCGCTCCCTATCATTGAGACCCAGGCCGGCGACGTGTCAGCTTATATTCCGACCAATGTGATATCAATCACCGACGGGCAGATCTTCCTGGAGACAAGTCTCTTCAACCAGGGAATCCGGCCTGCAATCAATGTGGGTATATCAGTGTCGCGTGTAGGTGGTAACGCACAGATCAAGGCAATGAAGAAGGTGGCGGGGACATTGAAAATTGCTCAAGCACAGTTCCGCGAACTTGAGGCATTTACAAAATTCGGTGGAGACATAGACCCGGTTACCGCAAAGGTTATCGACCGCGGAAGGAAGAACCAGCAGCTTCTTATCCAGCCACAGTATCAACCATGGCCTGTAGAAAATGAAATCGCAGTGATCTACTGTGGTGTGAACGGATTGTTGGAGAATGTGCCCTTAGATAAGGTGCAGGAGTTTGAAGACCTCTTTATCCAGCTGCTTAAGGCTAAATATCAAACAGAGGTTCTCGATCAGCTTAAAGCCGGTGTGTTGAATGAAGATATTGAGAACAAACTCAAGGAATGTGCAACTGAAATTTCTTCTCGATATAAGTCATAAATCTTCATACCAAGGAAGTTAAACAGAATAACAGGAAAATCGGATGGCAACTTTAAAGGCTCTGAGGGTTAGGATAGGTTCCGTGTCGTCAAGTGAAAAAATCACCGGCGCAATGAAGATGATATCTTCAGCAAAGGTGCATAAAAATGAGATGGAACTCAAGAAGTTGCTGCCGTTCCGGAATCAGGTTGACTCCATAATGGGACACCTCCTTGCAACGGGTCAGGAATTCGATTCCCCGTTGATTACTAAAAGAGATGTCAGAAATGCCTGCATAGTTGTTTACGGAAGTGACGACGGTCTCTGCGGTGCTTACAACATCAATATATTCAAATATCTCCTGACGCGTATAAGAAATATCAAGGATAGCTGTGGAAATCCGGAAATCACCGTGATTCCTATAGGCAAGAAAATAGCGAACGCCACCAAAAAACTTGATGTTGCGGGCGTGAAAGTGCTATTGCCGTCAGAAGGAATAGATTCCAAAATGGATGGTGAAACCGTCAATGGCTTCACAAAACAGTTGCAGAGTGATTTCGAACAGGGGGTTTATGACCTGGTGGAAACAGTGTATATGCGTTTTGTGTCCCGCAGCAAGCAGGTTCCTGAAACCGCCACACTATTTCCGGTCAGCCCGGAAAAAGAGAGGGATGACTCCCAAAAGAAAACAGATGATAAATTCTATCTTTTTGAACCTGATGCCGACAGCATATTCAACGAGGTTCTACCCATGTTTGTGCTCTCTACCATGCAGGAGATAACGATAGAGAACCGTGCGTCCGAACAGGCTGCACGTGTCATGGCCATGCAAAGCGCCAACGACAACGCAAAGAAACTTCTGGAGGAACTCCAGCTTGAATATAACAAACTGCGCCAGCAGGCTATCACGACAGAATTGCTTGATATTCTTGGTGGCCAAACGGAAAGATAACTCTCGAAAAGAGTAAAAAGAAAAGATATAACTAACCATATGGGAAGTATAAAAGAATATTTCAGCGAAGCGGCAAAAGGAATAAAAAGCCTTGTCGACGGTATGGTTGTGACCGGCAAGGAGCTTGTCACACCAAAAATAACCGAACAATATCCTGAAAACAGGGCAACATTACAGATAGCCGACCGCTTCCGTGCTGAATTGACTTTAATCTATGACAACGAGGGAAGACACAAATGTATAGGCTGCGGAATATGCCAGATGAATTGTCCGAACGGCACCATCCAGCTCACAACTAAAATGGTGGATCTTCCTGACGGAAAAAAGAAAAGGAAACTTGACAAATATATGTATGATCTCGGGAGCTGCACATTCTGTATGTTATGTGTGACCACATGCCCGCAGGATGCCCTTGAGTTCTCTAACGATTTCGAACAGGCCACATTTACAAGGAATTCACTTGTAAAACAATTGAACTACAGGCCAGAACCCCAGGAAGATGCAGCAGCCCCGGCACCAAAACCTGCCATTGATCCCGAGAAACTTGCCAAGATAAAGGCAGAGGCATTGGCAAAAGCAGCGAAAATAAAAGCTGAAAGGGAGGCGGCGAAAGCGGCGGCGGCCGCACACCCGGTTGAAGGGGAGGTTAAAGAGGAAAAGAAAGAGGAAGGAAACGATTGAAAACGAAGCAAACTAACTTAACATAATGGATACGGTAGGAAATATAGTTCTATATTTTATCATTGCGATAGCGTTGGTGGTGTTTTCCATCAAGGCTGTTACATCCAAAAAGATACTGAGGGCTGCAACTTATTTGCTCTTTGTATTGATCGGCACGGCGATTTTCTATTTCCAGTTGGGCTATCAATTCTTAGGGGCCGTGCAGATTGCGGTTTATGCCGGTGGCATCATGGTGTTGTTTGTGTTTGCGATATTGTTGACACACAAGCCAAATGAGAAGGAAGCCCTGTTGTGCAACCATAGAAAGACATGGGGTATTGTGGTGGCGGTGGCAGCAGCTATAGTCCTGTTTTTTGCAGTGTTCTATATGCCGATTGTGCATGGCAATTCCCTCATGGCTTGTCTGCAGGCAAGCAACACTATAACGATGCATGATATAGGCGTTGCCTTCACGGGAGGCGAACGTTTCCAGTATCTGCTCCCCTTTGAAGCCATAAGTGTGCTTCTGCTCGCATGTATAATCGGCGGTGTAACAATCGCACGTAAAAGCTAATAGTGATTATGGATTTAAGTATGTTATGGTATCTGGTGCCCAGCATAATAATGCTTGTGTGTGGCATCTACGGCTTTATGACCAGAAAAAATCTCATAGCCATTCTTATTTCACTTGAATTGATGCTTAATTCTGCCGATTTGAATTTTGTGATATTCAATCGCTACCTATTCCCCAACAGCATGGAGGGTATGGTGTTCACTCTGTTTGCCGTGGCACTTGCCGCAGCTGAAACCGCAGTTGCCATAGCCATCATCATCAATATTTACAGGTCAATAGGCAGCACAGACATCAACGAAGTAAAACAAATGAAATTCTAAGATATGGATGTAACAATTCCAATTCTGATTCTTGCGATCCCCATCGGGATGTTCCTTCTGTTAGGACTCGGTGGAGTTAAGATGTCGCATAAGGTAGCGGGATTTCTTGGAATCTGTGGTCTCGGCACAACGGCGGTTCTGGCATGGATCGTTGCCCTGACTTATTTTTTCAGTTCCGATCCGCTCTTCATACTTGACGGAGTGAGACAGCAATATCAGGTGTTTGACGTAACCTGGCTTGCTTTCACCGAGAATCTTGTTGTTAAAATCGGTTTCCTCTTAGACCCCATATCGGCGTTAATGCTTATTGTGATCACCACGATATCATTCATGGTTCACCTCTACAGCTGGGGATATATGGAAGGAGAGAAGGGTTTCCAGAGATATTACGCGTTCCTGTCGCTTTTCACCTTCTCCATGTTGGGTCTTGTGGTTGCCACCAACATATTCCAGATGTATATTTTCTGGGAGTTGGTCGGAGTTTCATCCTATCTGCTGATCGGCTTCTTCTACAAGTTGCCGTCGGCTGTGTCGGCATCAAAGAAAGCCTTTATCGTTACAAGGTTTGCAGACCTTGGGTTCCTGATAGGTATCCTTATCTTGTCATATTATTGCGACACTTTCAACTTTGTTCAGCTCACATCGGCTCCGGAACTGATACTCGGAACCACCGGAGGAGCAACATATATGGGTGTGTCGGTATTGACGTGGGCGATGGTGCTGATCTTCTCGGGAGGTATGGGAAAGTCGGCAATGATGCCGCTGCATATCTGGCTGCCGGATGCTATGTAG
>JAFLTM010000068.1 GCA_022509225.1 Muribaculaceae bacterium | reverse complement strand
ATTTATGGCACTAAAATGTTTATCGGTCGGAATAAAAATAGGCCTTATTTTTATGCTGGCAAAGTTAAATGATTTTTAACAATAGAACAAAAAGACTTTAAATTTTTACAATAATACCTAATGAAAATTATTAGGAAAATTTTTATTAAATTCGCAGATGAAGAGACAATTTAATGTATCAGTTAAAATAGAAAAAATAATATATAATGGAACTTGAAGGAAAAGTGATAGAGTTTCTTGGAGAGACCTCCGGAACATCAAAGGCAGGAAATCCATGGAAGAAGAAAGAATGGCTTGTAGAAACATTTGGTCAGTATCCGAAAAAAGTTAAAGTTCAATGTTTCGGAGAAAGATCTGACAATATTAATCTTCAACCGGGTCAGAATTATAGTCTTTCAATAGATTTGGAAAGTCGTGAATATAATGGCCGATGGTTTACAGACGTGAGTGTTTTTAGGGTGCAGGAGCTGACAAGTCAAAGCCAGGGTTCATTTAATCAGAATCAAGGAGGCTTTCCTCAGCAATCGCCGGCGCCTTTCGGCACACAGACCCCTCCATTCTCGGCTGAACCGGATGCCTTCACTCCTATGGATGAGGGGGAAGACAATCTGCCATTTTGAAATTAAACCGATAAAAAAGATGCCTGAAACATTTCAACCGGTTTCAGGCATCTTTTTTAGGTTCTATTTTTTAGTTTTATTGGTGTGCATCTCTCAAAAGGTCGTTGACGGTCTTAACGGGATTGAATGTTGAAAGTGGAACTTCAACGAGAATCGTGTTCCAGTCGCTCATGGCACCATTCCATAATCCCGGCAGTTCAAGAGCCTTGATTTCTGTACCCTCGCGGCTTTTGATTGATATAAAACCTGTTGATTTGTCAACGTAATCGGGGAGATTGAATTTCTTCCCGTTCCATGATTTGGTGCTGACAACCAGATCCACCGGATTAAAATGGGTGGATTCTGCCAACATTTTTTTTGCCTCTTTGTTATTGGGGTCAATTTGAGTGGATTCAAGAATCTGAGGCGACACTGTTCCATCGGCATTGTATGCAAGGAAGGGGCCTCCGCCAGGTTCACCTTCATTTCTCACCATTCCGCAGACACGATAAGGACGGTTAAGTTTTTTATAAAGATAATCAGCCTTCTCTTTAGTGGTCATGTTATCAGTGTTGTCATGAGTGATGCACAGCACTTTATGTAAAAAATCAAGCATCTCGGCAAGTTTGGATTCTTCCGGAATTCCTTTAGAGAGCAAACGGCAATAATCATCACCTTTCTTTTTTATGCCGACCAAAACGCCGCCAATAATCTTTTTGTATTTAATTGTGTCTTCCCTTCTTGAATCGGGCACCACATTATCGATGTTCTTAATGAAAATCACATCTGCATCAAGATCATTAAGGTTTTCAATCAACGCCCCGTGTCCACCCGGCCGGAAGAAAAGTTTGTCATTTTCCTTGTAGGGAGTGCCATCCATATTAGCGGCAACTGTATCTGTGCTTGGTTTCTGGACACTTGTCGACAATTCATACTCAACATCGTATTCATGTTCCATCTTTCCCTTTGTCTCTTCAAACTTCAGATGAACCAAAGGAAGATGGTCTTCACTAACAGTGAAATGCACTTTGACCTTTCCTTTTTTACCTTTTGCATATTGGACCCCCTCAGAGAGGTGTTCTTCGATGGCGGTTCTTGCCCCGCCCATATTTTTATGGAAGTTCAACAATGCTTTCGGAAGTTGTCCATAGTTTAACCCCTCTTTGTCGATAAGAGCTTTCACAATCTCTTTGTATCTTTTCTCTTTTATTAGTGAATCGATACTTTTCCCGAATAAACCGATACAGGTTTCATTGAGTTTGTTGAAGAAGGCGAATTTCTCAATATCATTGAAAAATTTCTTCATAAAATCGGAAGCGGGTTCCTTGTCGGTTCCATTCACGAAAGAGAAAAGATCTTTAAACATCCTGCTGGCTGCACCGCTTGCTGGTACCATTTTAATAACATCGCCACCGGACTTAAGGAATTGTTCCCATAGGTCAATGGCTTGTTTCTCCATTTTCTCATCTAGCACGAAAATTCCATTGCCCGGTTTTGCGGCATTGTCAATTACAAGAAAGGGGAAACCCTCTTTAAGCATTTTTAATTCTTCCTGAACTTTTTCTTCAGTCTTTCCCTTATTTTTTAAGGTTTCGAGGTCTGATTGGTTGAGTTTCATAGCTTTTATTATAGTTAATTGTCGTTCGGTTCAGCATCAGTCGGGAGTTCTTTGTCCATAATCACTCTGTAGGTGTCAATTTTTCTGGAAGATATCCAAATCTCCTTTTCCAGTTTACGTGATTCAAACTGTGATTCGTATAATTCCCAAGTTTTGGCTATCATGGTTTTTTGGTCGTCGGGTATATCAAATGACTTTTTAACTCCACCTTCTATAAAATCAAGTTTTATCTTGTAAATTCTATATCCATAAATGAATTCGGCAATAGAATCTGTTGCTTCTCCTGAGAAACAGACCGTGTTGAGATTGTTTTGACGATAATTAAGAGCCTGATCATGTTTCACAACATTCGACATTATTTCATCGCCGTCAGCACTAATTTTAATTTGGTTGAAAGTGCCTCCTGAAAGAGTTGCCAAGAGTTCGAGGGTGTTGGACTCAGTGAGACGTGCATAAATTCCGGTTTTTGTCATAGGGATTTTATCTTTCCACCCTTTGAGGAGATAAAAGCCTTCAACTTGACGAGGATTGGAAACATATTCGAATTCATCCATCATGGCTTGAATTTTTTTATTCATTTCATTCAGTTCGGTTTCCGATATTTCAATTATCTGTTGGTAGTGATTCACAGAGTCTTTGAAACTGCTTATCCATTCCTCCCTTTCTTTCACAGCATCGGGAGTCTTAAGTTTTTTGCAAGAATTGCCGGTAATTATAAGAATCACCGAAAATAGAATCAAATAAAAAATTTTATTCATACACGTTGGATTTGTTTAACACCTTTCACGGTAGAGAGTTTCTTTATTAGGGAAGAAAGTTTTTTGGAGTCGGAAACTGTTATCACAAGCATTCCCTGAAACATGCCGTCATTACTGTCGACACTGATATTTCGCATATTAACCCCATATTCTTTTGAAATCACAGAAGTGATATTAGCCAAAATTCCTATATCGTCTTTCCCGGTTATTTTCAATGTTGCAGGCAACATATCACCCTGGATTCCGCTCCACACCGTTTTTATCATCCTATAAGGGTATCGGTTGGAAAGATGGGTGGCATTGGGGCAATTTTTTCGGTGAATCTTAACTGTGCCATCGGAAGCGATAAAGCCGAACACCTCATCACCATAAATAGGATTACAGCATTTGGCAAATTTATAGCTTAATCCACTGATTGATTTTTCACCGATTTTAAGAATTTCATGTTTCCGGTCGTCATTCTCGGGTTCATGCATCTGGTATTCTCCGGCCGACACTTTCGTGTTGTCGGGTTTGGGTTTGGTTTCTTCCAGATAAGAATTGAGGAATTTCCCCGGATCAATTTTACCATCGGCCATATCAGCAAAGAAATCGTTTGCATGCTTATAACCTTGCCTGGCGATAAATTTCATGAGAAAGGCCTCATCAAATTCTATTTTTCTGTTTTTTGCACGCCGAGCCAGAAGTTCTTTTCCAAGGTCAGCCTTACGTAATAGATCTTCGTTGAGGGTCTGTTTGATCTTGTTTCGAGCCTTGGATGAAACAACAATGTTGAGCCAATCTTTTTTAGGAGATTGAGAATTTGAAGTGAGAATCTCGACGGTGTCACCATTAGAGATTTTATGCGAGATTCGTCTGTGCTGCCCGTTAATGACTGCACCGGTGCAATGAGCGCCAACGTTTGAATGGATAAGAAAAGCGAAATCAAGCACGGAAGCACCTGCGGGGAGTCTGAAAAGATCACCTTTGGGAGTGAAGGCAAACACTTCTTTGCCATAGACATCCATCTTTATGTCTTTCATAAGCTGCATCGGGCCTCCTTCAGCAGTTTCAAGGATGTCGCGGATATTGTTCATCCATTGGTCGGTTGAATCGCTTTTAACGCCTTTATATCGCCAATGTGCGGCGAGTCCTTTTTCGGCGACGAGATCCATACGTTTTGTTCTGAATTGCACCTCCACCCATTTTGAATCCGGACCCATCACTGTGGCGTGAAGACTTTCATAACCGTTGCTCTTAGGGATTGTAATCCAGTCGCGCATACGGGCCGGGTTTGCAGTGTACATATCGGCAAGTATGGAATAAGCAAGCCAACAATCACTTTTTTCCTTTTCAAGGGGTGTGTCGATAATCACCCTGATAGCGAAAAGGTCATAAATACCAGGTAAATCCACCTTTTGTTTTTTCATCTTGTTCCAGATTGAAGAGATGGATTTGGTTCTCCCTTTGATTTCAAAATTCAAGCCGGCTCGATCCAGTTTTTCTTTTAACGGTGTGATAAAGCTCTTTATGTAAGCATCTCTTTCCCTCTTGGTAGCGTTCAGTTTTTTTGCTATCTGCGTGTATATTTCACGATTGGAATATTTCAGTGAGAGGTCTTCAAGCTCACTTTTTATTTTATAAAGGCCGAGTCTGTGAGCCAACTGAGCATATAGGAAGTTGGCTTCAAAAGCCACCGACCTAACCCAATCTATATCGGGGTGGTTATTAATAGATCTCATAAGCGCCAGATTCCTGACAATCATGATAATAATAACCCTTATATCATCGGCAAGAGAAAGTATCAGTCCCCTGAAATTTTCCTGATTTACCTGATTGTTCTTATTTGAAAACCTGTCTACAGATTCCAAACCAGTAAGCAATCCGGCAATATCTTCTCCCCATTTATCCTTAATTTTGATTATATCTGTAGCACCATATTTTAATAAGGGATACAAACCTATGGCTAGCAAGATGTGATGGTCCGGATCGACGGATTGCGCAAAAAGGAGTGCCGTTTTCATGGTAAGGAGCATTTCTGCGATGCCGTATGAGTCATAAGGATTGATCATTAAATCCAATCCTTTTGCCATATCTTCCCTGAAATCGTTAATATCGTTTGCTGAAAAATTGCCCGAAATTACTTGCGACAATTCATTTTTAAGGGCTATAAATTCCCTTTTTTCTTTATAAGAGAGATGCTCGGGCTTTGATGGAATCATTTCCCTTTGAGATTAATTTCGGCTTATTGAAATATTAATCCACAAAGGTATTAATTTTCGTTCAAATCCAAAATCTGATGTCTTCTGATGAAAGAAAAAATTGTGTCGTAAGCCGCATCCCTCACATATTGGCGGCTCAAAATTAGGTCGTGCAGTCCGCTATCGATCGCGCAAACTTCCCTGACATGTCCCAATTTTTCTCCCCGTTCCTGCAACATGAAAGGATCAAGCACGGCATCTCCCGTTTGGAATTCCGGAGTGTAGTTACACCCGTCGATTTTACGGCTGCTATGCATCACGAGAATAGGCACAGTGATGTTTTCTCTTTTTTTCAATATTTTGTTTTGCGCAGTGCTGATGGCATTGACCCAAGAAGCGGTTACCGGAGGTGAGTATATCATTTTCCAATCGGTATTATATGTCCATTCACCATAGTACTCCTTCAACAGACTATAAGCATAACCGTCACATTTGGCTTGTTTTATCTTTGTATTTTTAAATAATTTACCCCAAAAACCCACAATAGGTATAGCAATTTTCCTCATAAAGGGAGAAAAATTCCAAGCGAGGAAAGGGCTGTCGGTGACAATTCTGTCAACCGGGGTATCACTACCTTTAACTGCACCGTAAAGAGTAACTGTAAGTCCTCCGGTGGAGTGGCCGCAAAGAGTAATGTCGGTATTTCCGTCTTTTATTATCTGAGATAAAGCGGAATCTATATCATTGAAGTATTCCTCTTGATTCCTGATATTGAAAGGATATTGCCAGGGTTCGTAGCTTCTTCCGTATCTTCTTAAATCGACGGCATAAAAATTAAAGCCGGAGTCAACAAATCGTGCACCCATTTCACTTTGGAAAAAGTAATCGTTGAAACCGTGTATATAAAGATAGGCTTTTTTTGATCCTTTCGGATTCAGTTTTCTAACGATTGTGGAGCGGCACGGTCCATCGAAGGACTCCCCCTGATTCACATAGCGTGCTTCAAATCCTTCAAGAATATCCGGGTGCCAGGTAGTGTCGGTGGTGATTGTTTTGGGCCCTTTATATTTCACATTCACATCCCAGGCGCCACACAATAATGACACCAGAAGCATCAGGAACAAAAATGGTAATTTTTTCATATTGTATCATTATCTACCCGGAGGGCCACCCATTGGTCTGCCACCCGGGGGCATACCTCCTCTGGGTCTGTCGCCACCCCGTCCCGGTGGCATGAACATGTCGGATTCGCCGTCGGGTCCTTTATTTTTTTTCGACAAAGTATTAAAAGTCCATGTCAATCCGAACATTACGTATCTTGTGAGATCGTTGTATTCGGTGTCGATAATTGCACTTGAAGAAATGCTGCGGTTTATATTTTTCTTTTGCCCAAGAATATCGTAAGCCCTCACAGAAAGAGTCAAAGATTTATCCTTCAGCAAAGAATATGAAAGCTGGGCATTCCATAACCACTGATTTATGTTATATCCCTGAGTATAGCCGTTGTTGGCAGAGAAGTTGATGTCGGTTGTCAGCTCAAGTCCAAACGGAAGATAAAGAGAGGCATCGGAAGAAAATCCGTAGGAGTGGGTTTTTCTGTTAGCCTGCTGTGGCATAGTATTAGTTACGCTACCCAAAGAATAGTTTGGATTCAGTGATATCTGGAATATATCAGACGAGAAAGTCAACCCAACGGATGGGGAGAGGTTAAGATTCCCTGTGCGATTGAAATCACCGTTTATATAGCCTGGAGTCGATCCGTAGCGGGTCATAAGTCTTGCATTAAACCGCCAGTTCCGGTTGCGGAATGGGCGGGTTATCATACCCATGAACATAAGGTTGGTGTTGCCGTTGACATTGGCATAGGTTGTGGTTCTTCCGCCTGTTTCTGAATCTGAGAATGTTTTGGAAACTATAGTGTTCAGCGCATAGGAAGCATTCACCATAAACATGAGCGATTGCTGGGCTTCGGAGTTGAAATCGCTGAAGTTAAGCATGATGTTTTGGGTGAAAGTGGGTTTAAGGTCAGGATTGCCTATAATGATGTTAAGTGGGTTGGATACATCAGGCACAGGTTGCAGCTGAGACATTGATGCTTGACTTGTCCTTGCCCTGTAGTTAGCTCTCATTGATGCATGGTTATTGAATTTCCACCGCATGTTGGCAAACGGTGAGACGTTCCACACCCATCTTTTTTCAATATTTCTTTCCTCGTTTATAAGGTCATGACTTTCCGAGCTTGAGGGTGAAAAAAGCAGACCTGCTTCAAGGTTAAGGTTTTTATTTACTTTCTTATATCCCACCTGAAGTTCCTGCGTTGAAAATTTATTTCTGAAACTATTACTGAGGTCCGGATCGAAAATTGCTCCATCCGGAAGCCGGTTTAAATCTCCTGAGAGGTCGGGTTCTATTTCAGGATCCGTTGGCAAATTATAAGTGTATTGATTGGCATTGTTCCATTGATACCTTGCCCTGTAGGAGAGAGTGAGGAAATTGCCGTTTTTGGAATTGCCTAAAGGTTCGGTCCATGTGAATCTGCCTTCAACGGAATTGCTCCAGTTGTGATTGTCTAAATAACGAAGGAGATCTTCGTCAGCATCATTCAGAAGGTAATAAAGGATTCTGCTCCAGGTGAGTGATTTCTGTTTAGTGTCAGACAGACTGTATTGCACGTTAAGACTCAAAGCCCGTCCGGCCTTTGACTTGAACTTATGACTGTAGATGAGGTTGCCGGACGTTTGATAACTTGTGCCCTTATTATTTTGGAAGTTCCTGTTGTCGTTGACCGGAGTGAGATCTGGATCGCCTGCACGCAGGAAAGAAGAGTCTATTTTTTCGGAATTTCTGAAGTTCATTGAAAACCTGGGTCGGAAATCAATAGTATTATAGTCATCAATATTCCATTGAAGTCGCAGGTCGGCGTTAAAATTGTGGCCTTTGTCTTTATTCCATGAACCGGCATCCTGATAGCTCACTGAGTCCGGAAAGAGATACTGGGTTGCAGATTTTTGAGTAACGGTTCTGTCTGTGTGAGAGTAAAGCAGGTTACCACCGACACGGAATTTTTCCTCTTTTCCTACATTAAAATTAAGGCCAAGTCTCTGAGCCGTTGTTATACCCCCGCTCCCTCCGAAATCTCTGAAACGCCCTCTTCCACGATCGGTGAATCCGCTCTCATTGATATTGTTCATACCACCCAAGAGTGTGATCTGATTACCATTGAAGAAATTGTTGACAACAAAGCTTGCACTGTATTTTTTGTCAATACCGTATCCGGCCTGAACGTTACCGAACCAGCCGTTGTTCATGTTTTTCTTGACAGTTAGGTTTATGACGGTTTCTTCTTCGCCATCGTCAACACCGGTGAGCCGTGAGAAGTCGCTTTTCCTGTCGACGACCTGAACTTTGTCAACCATGTTTGCTGGTAGGTTTTTAGATGCCATCTGAGGGTCGTCGGCAAAGAATTCTTTACCGTCGACTAAAATTTTAGAAATGGTTTTACCATTAGATGTGATAGAACCGTCGCTACCCACCTCGACTCCGGGCAATCTTTTGAGAAGGTCGCCCACATTTGAATTCTGGGAAGTATGATATGAGCCGGCATTAAATTCAATAGTGTCTTGTTTAACTATTACAGCTGTTTTTACTCCTTTCACCACCGCCTCATTTAATGTTATTGCGTTCTCAGTCAGGGTGAAATTCCCAAGGTCAATATCTTGGTCGTTGTTTTTCACTTCAATCCATTTTTCAACATTGTCCATTCCGGTCATTGACAATGTAAGCAGATAATTTCCTGCTTTAATATCTTTTAGGGTGAAATTACCGTCGGCGTCAGCCACTGCGATACCCACTCTCACTGAGTCAGATGCTTCTGAAAGAATTGCTGATGCTCCGGGCAGAGGTTCCTTGTCAATGTCAGTTATAGTGCCTTTCAAGACCGCTGAAAAAACAGGGGAGGCAAAACATATAATAATGAAAAAGGAGAGTAATGATTTAGTAAATTTGAAGGTATTCATAATATTGTGACACTCCTATATTTCAAAGGTTTAAGGAGTGGGAGCAAAAAAATCAAAGAGTGTGTCGGACTAACATGCGGCACACTCTGAATAGGGTGGAAGATGGGTCTCGAACCCACGACCTACGGAACCACAATCCGTCGCTCTAACCAACTGAGCTACA
>JAFLTM010000067.1 GCA_022509225.1 Muribaculaceae bacterium | reverse complement strand
TGTTTCCTTTTGATTTTCCCTGTGCCGGTGAGCGCAAAACGCTTCTTTGACGCGGCATTGGTCTTTACTTTTGGCATTTTTTAAAAAATTTAGTTGTTTAATATTCACCTCGGCACTTTGTGCCTACGGTCTACTTGATTTTTTATTTATTTCTATTTCGGTTGCTTAATCAACTGTTTTATCATGTTGTTTTTCTTTTGCCGGATCTTTCTTTTGTGAAGCCTTAAGGGGTGAGAGCATGATTATCATTCTTTTACCCTCGAGCACCGGCATCATTTCAACCTTCCCATATTCTTCCAGATCGTTGGCAAACCTTAAAAGAAGAACTTCACCTTGCTCTTTGAACAGGATTGAACGTCCACGGAAGAATACATAAGCTTTCACCTTGAATCCATCCTTCAGAAAGCTGATGGCATGTTTGAGCTTGAAATTGTAATCGTGGTCGTCGGTTTGCGGTCCGAACCTGATTTCTTTAACCACTACCTTAGCTGCTTTCTGCTTCTGTTCCTTCTGGCGCTTGCGTTGCTGATAAAGGAATTTCTGATAGTCTAAGACACGACAAACAGGCGGATTGGCATTTGGAGAAATCTCTATGAGGTCTAATTCTAATTCATCAGCAATCCTTCGGGCTGTTTCAATCGGATATACACCTTGCTCCACATTGTCACCCACCAGCCTGACTTCTTTGGCGGTTATCCATTCATTGACCTGATACGGTTCTTTATTATTCCTGTCGGCAGGCCTTTTCTGGCGTTGGGTGGCTTCAGTGTCTTGACCCGGGCGTGGCGTATTTCCCGGCTGAGGACGACGCGGTCCGGTGAATTGTGGTTTTTTTTCCATTAATTCCTGTGGGATTCTTGAAATGTTTTAGAGTTTAACCTATCATATTTTTTATCTCTGCATTCAATTGCTCTGCAAAGTTAATAATTTTCATCTTACCTTTATCGCCTTCTCCCTGTTTTCTGACAGAAACTTCACCATTTTCCATCTCTTTTTCTCCAACAACCAACAGATATGGCACTTTTTTAAGCTCATTGTCTCTAATTTTTTTGCCAATCTTCTCATTTCTGTCATCAACAAAAGCCCGGATTCCATGCTCGTCAAGTTCTTTGACAACTTCGGAGGCATAATCATTGAATTTTTCACTTATGGGGAGAACAACAGCTTGTTCGGGAATAAGCCATAACGGCAATTTCCCGGCAGTGTGTTCCAAAAGAACAGCAACAAACCTTTCCATTGACCCGAAAGGCGCCCGATGTATCATCACGGGACGATGCTTCTGGTTATCGTTGCCTGTGAATTCCAGGTCGAATCTTTCCGGAAGGTTATAGTCAACCTGAATAGTGCCGAGCTGCCACCTTCTGCCAATTGCATCCTTAACCATGAAATCAAGTTTGGGGCCGTAGAAAGCAGCCTCACCCTCCACCTGTTTTGCCTTCAACCCTTTTTCTTCACAGGCTTCTATGATAGCCTGCTGGGCCTTTTCCCAATTTTCGTCGCTACCTATATATTTCTCCTTGTTGTTAGGATCCCTTAAAGATATCTGTGCTTCAAAATCTTTAAAGTCGAGTGCCTTGAAAATATATAGGATTATATCCATCACTTTGAGGAATTCACCTTTAATCTGGTCGGGTGTACAGAATATATGTGCGTCATCCTGTGTGAACCCTCTCACCCTGGTTAATCCATGCAACTCACCGCTTTGTTCATAACGATAAACGGTGCCGAATTCAGCCAAACGCAAGGGGAGGTCCCTGTAGCTACGGGGGCTGGATTTATATATCTCGCAATGATGTGGGCAATTCATCGGTTTTAACATGTATTCTTCACCTTCTTCAGGCGTGTGAATAGGCTGGAATGAGTCTTTGCCATATTTTGCCCAATGGCCTGAAGTCACGTATAAGGCTTTATTCCCAATATGAGGTGTGATAACCTGCTGATATCCCGACTTCTTTTGAATCTTTCTCAGGAACTGCTCGAGTCTCTCTCTAAGCGCGGCTCCCTTTGGCAACCACAAGGGCAATCCTTGTCCTACAGTCTGAGAAAAAGTGAAAAGTTCCATTTCCTTGCCAAGTTTCCTGTGATCTCTTTTCTTGGCTTCCTCAAGCAACGCCAGATATTCATCAAGCATCTTTTTCTTTGGGAAGGTTATTCCGTAAACCCTCACAAGCTGGTCTCTTTTTTCGTCGCCACGCCAATAAGCTCCGGCAAGCGACATAACTTTCACCGCTTTTATCGGACTCATGTTTGGCAAGTGCGGTCCGCGACAAAGATCAGTGAATCCGCCCTGGGAATAGGTGGTGATGGTGCCGTCGGCAAGTTCGCTTATCAATTCGCATTTATAGACCTCTCCCCTTTCGCCGAACATTTTCAAGGCGTTATCCTTGCTTATATCATTCCGAACGATGTCTTGTTTCCGGGCTACGATCTCCATCATTTTTTTCTCGATTTTTTCAAAATCGTCTGATGTGATTTTATTATCCCCAGAATCAATGTCATAATAAAAACCGTTTTCAATCGCAGGCCCAATACCAAATTTGATACCGGGGTATAATTCCTGCAATGCCTCTGCAAGCAGATGGGCCGATGAATGCCAGAAGGCGTGTTTCCCCTCTTCATCCTCCCATTTGAACAAACGTATGGTTGAATCCTTGTCTATAGGACGTGATATGTCCCATTTTTCCCCATCAACATGAGCAGCCAATATCTCTGCAGCCAATCTCGGACTAATACTCTCCGCTATCTGATACGGGGTTATACCTTTTTCATATTCTCTGACACCGCCGTCAGGAAAAGTTATCTTTATCATTATTCAGATCTTTCTGTGATTTTTCCCCTTTTAAACGGGATTCGAATAAATCTATTATAGATTAAACACAATGGTTTTTCAAAACTGCAAATTTAATGAATTTTTAACCCATCGGCAAAGTTCTACTTTTTTTTATTAATTTTGTGGTATGTATAAGTTGAAACCGACCTTCTTTTTCAAGCTGATTCTTTTCATAATTGGCTTTTTTATTTTTCCTAATCCCGGTGTGAAAGCTCAAATAAATGCAGAGCAGGTGCTCACAATTGGTAAGAATGTCTTATCGATGGACGACTACATGCTGGCAATCCAATATTTTAATCAAGCCATCAAAGCCAAGCCTTATTTGTCGGATCCTTATTTCTTTCGTGCTCTCGCCAAGCTTTATCTCGACGACTATGCAGGCGCTGAGGCAGACTGCTCCTTAGCAATCGAAAACAATAAATTTAAGACGGAAGCCTATAAATTAAGAGGATTTGCCCGACAAATAATGGGAAGAGATTCGCTTGCTATCGAAGACTATAATATAGGTCTCTCTTATAATCCGCTTGATAAGAATTTCCTTTTTTACAAGGCTGTTGCATTAACTGAACTTAAAAAACTTGATGAAGCGCAGTCAACTTTTTCCACCTTGTTGAGACAGTATCCAAAATTCGAAGAAGGCTATACTGCACGTGCAAGAATGAATTTGGAAAAAGCCGATACGGCAGCTGCCTTAGAGGATGTGGATTTGGCTCTCAATATAACAAAAAGCCAGATTACTCCCTATCTCATAAAAGCCGAGATAGCCTGGAAGAGAAAAAACTGGAATGATGCGGCATCGGCTCTGGACGCCGCGATCAGACTAAAACCGGAATCACCCGACCTTTATGTGAACCGGGCTTTTGTGAGATATAATTCAGACGATTTTTTCGGAGCAATGAGCGATTATAATTATGCAATTGAGATAGACCCTAAAAATATGGCGGCCTATTTTAATCGCGGCCTCTTGCGCTATGAAGTGAAAGACCTTGAGAAAGCCGAGCAAGACATGACGGAGGTGATTAATTTGAATCCGGAAAATGTGCATGCCTATTTTAACCGAGGATTGATCCGTCTTGAACTTGAAAAGAATAAGGAAGCATTGGCAGATTTCCGCCATATACAACAGAAATATCCTCGTTTCTACCCTATTTATTATGGCATGGCTGAAGCTGAAAGAAATATGGGCAATCTGCGCCAGGCTGCAAACTTCATTCACCAAGGCGAAGAACTTGTTGAAAAATATGTCGAGAATCCGGAGAAGAATCCGTTGGACCGCCCGGTAATTGCTGCAACGGAAACACGTGCTGTCACAAGTTCAGGAGAATCTGTTGAAGAAAGTGAATCAGAGGTTATGGAAAGATTCAACCGACTTTTGACAATCACTCAGGTTGCAGAGAATCAGCTTTCTTATAATGAAAAAATAAAAGGGCGTGTCCAGGACCGTGATGTAAATGTTGAAATTGAACCTGCCTATGCGCTATCAATTGTTTCCCCTCCCGAATCACTCAAATCTCTTTCAAATTATTTTAAAGATTTGGATGACCTGAATCAATCATATATTTTAGACCACACTCTCTATTTAAGTCCGGGTCTTGAGTCAACAGAATATGGAAATAAGATGGATGAGCTCTTTGAGCTTTCGGAGTATTTATCAAAAATTCCTTCTGACAAAATGCGTCCGGCCGATTATTTATTGTTGGGAGTGATAAACACTATGTTGAAGAATTATCAGGCGGCTCTTGACAATCTTGATAAAGCAATAGCTGTGAATCCACAATTTACAGTCGCTCTTATGGCGAGGGGTTATGCAAGATATGCAAATGCTTTGGCGGATATCAAAATATCTTCACAAGAAAAAGATAACGATGAAGCATTCCTGGAGCGCACTGCTTACACGGTGTTGTTGCAAGAGGCGTTGTCTGATTTCGACAAAGTCCTTTCTTTGAATCCGAGGGTTGTCTTTTCCTGGTTCAACAAGGGTAACATATATTATGAGGCTCGAGATTTCACTTCAGCGCTGCAATGTTATACAGAAGCGATTAAGATCGATCCTGATTTCGGGGAGGCTTATTTTAATCGTGGTTTGTCTTATCTTAATGCAGGCAACAAAAGTCAGGCATTTGCCGATTTATCGAAAGCCGGGGAACTTGGCGTGATACCAAGCTATAATATTTTAAAACGAATGAAATGAAAAAAGATGTGTCAAGAATTCCTGACACATCTTGCTCTTTATAATTCGGTTATTTCAACTATACTTTTTCAATATCGGAAGCAATCATTGAAATGTGATCTTGCATTGCATCCTGCTGTTTCTCCTGATGATCAGTGGTGCATGTCCTAACTAATCCGATTATCAGAAAAGCAGCAACGATGATGGCTGCAATCAGTAGAAAGAGAGCAACCGGTTTGCTGCAGCCACTTCTCTGCTCCTTATTATTCTCACTCATAACTGTCTTTTTTCGTTTTTCAGTGCAAATTTATATAAATCCTGTAATTTTAGAAAATTAGGCGGAAACTTTTATCTCCATGGAAATTCTGCAGGAACTTTCTTACCTTTAACCGCCATTCTAACAATGCTACAGAATGCCCTGACAAGTTTTTTAACCGGACCGGGCTCCATTCCAAGAACCTTATAAAGCAAACCGGCATCATTGGGTAATCGGGTTATGCCGGCAGCAATCTTATTCGTTTTGTCAAAAAACACCTCTGTCCTGTCATATATTTCACGTGCCTTGTCAGGAGGAGTCATGACGATTACATTCGCAAAAACATCAAACGTTCCCATCACACCAAGGTTTCTCGGATTTTCAACTTGCGGGTCTATTACAAATTTTTCCCTAAAGAGCTCGCGTCCGTCAGGTCTCTCTCCGTGACTGCAAACTGAAAGCACATCATATTGGAATAATTCTCCATCTTTATAATACTTTCTGCCACCCATAAATATTTCGGAATAGAAAACTGTAGCTGTTTCCGCCACACTCAGTCGCGTGTCTGAAATAAAACGGGTGTTTTTGCACGGAATCACCGGTTCCGGCATGAATTCCAGATAGGCATTATCTTCCAAAACAAGATTTTGAATCAGTCCTGAGTAATTTCTTCTCATTTCGGCAAGTTTGGTAGCTGCACCGGTAGATACGAAAGCAAATGCATCTTTCTTGACGGTTATATCTTGCTGATACCGGTCGCCATCAATATTGGGGCCTCCTGAAGAGAGGATATAGACGCAAGGCATTTCAGGCATTTCTTCATCGAAATACAATTCCTGCTGCACAATTAAGGGAGCTCGTCTTTCAAGGTCACGCATTATGCTTTTTCCCTTCTTGTCGAGCTCAAAACCCATGCGCAGATAACCATGTTTCCCCGGAGCTCCTACATACATTGCGTCCGGCTCTTGTAAGAACCGTGACATCTCTTTTGCATCGTCAAAATTTACTTCCGGTGCCGGAAGTCTCTCTTTCTTGGCATTAAGCATCTATCTCTGTAATTTGTGCTTTGTCAAAAAGCGCCATCTTGAAAATCAGATCCACAAGTTCATCTATACCCTCACCAGTCATGCAGTTGGTAAATACAAATGGTTTGCCGGGTCTCATCAATTTGGAGTCATGGTCCATTACTGTAAGATCGGCATGCACATAAGGCGCAAGATCAGTCTTGTTTATTACAAGAATATCACTCTGCGATATACCGGGCCCATCTTTACGGGGAATCTTGTCTCCGGCCGCCACATCTATCACATAAATGAAAAAATCAACCAATGCAGGCGAAAAAGTTAATGTCAGGTTATCCCCGCCACTTTCTATCAGAACTATATCGGTGTCGGGAAATTTTGCTTCCATCTCCTCGACTGCCGCAATGTTCATCGATGGGTCTTCCCTTACCGCAGTGTGAGGGCAGGCACCTGTTTCCACACCGATTATCTTGTCTTCAACCAGAATTCCTTTAAGAGTCTTTCTAACATGTTTTGCATCCTCTGTTGTCACGATATCATTAGTAATGATAAGAACTTTCTGTCCGAGTTGAAGCAATTTCGGAGTAATGGCTTCAATCAATGCTGTTTTACCGGAACCAACCGGTCCCCCTATTCCTATTCTACAAGTAGACATAATTTTAATTTTTAATTCATAAACATTCGCATGTTGCCCTTTTCATGTAATGAAGCCAGGATATCGAGCTGAGGATAGAATGCGTTCATATCTTTAAGCTGCATCTCCGATGCCTCATTATAGAGACTTTCTGTTTCTTCCGATAATCTTTCCAATATCAATTGGGTGTCATAGTGGGAAACCCTGACACATCTCAAGGCGGCTCCGAGCACCATATTGATAACTCCATATTGGTGGGAACAAAACAATTCCTTCTCATCTATTCCGGCCAAAGCAAACAAAACACCTTGCATCACAGGATACATTGCCGGTGTAGTATTGTTATTGATGTCTTCAAGCAGGTCTTTGAGAAATTTATTGTCATATAGTCTGACAGCAAGTTCGGCCAGTTTTTTCCCCATTCTTGTGGACATCTGCCGGCTCTCGTCGTTCATTTTGAAGCCATAGAGATAATGATCGATCTTCAGCACTTGAGAGTATTCACCGGCGGATGCAGCCCTGTGGGCCAACAAAGCGGCAACACCGTCGCTATAGGCTGCCTGGTGAGATTGCGACCTGGTGAAATCTTCAAGCGTGGCTGCATCTGTCACTATCTTTTCAAATGATGCAGTCTCAAGTCCGTTTGAAAATGAAAAGGTGCCTACAGGAAATGCGGAGTCTGTGAATTGCAACAGACGCATCACTTTCATTAAAGAATTGTCACTCCCCATATTCAATGACTGTGTAAACCTAATCCATCATGATCATGCATTCTATGGCTATGATCGGCATGATGATGGGTGTGTTCGTGTGAATGACTTTCATGACCGGCACCTCCAAACAATCTTCGAATTTCATGAGGCGCCAGATAAGGGATAATCTCTACCCCTTTTTGAAAATCGTAGGTGATACCTTCAATATGATGGGTCTCCATAACTGAAAGCATCACTTTCTTGTCTACAGTCAGAGGCACATAGACTTTGGTTCCTTTAACCACGGCAGGCCAATGTTGATTGCCTATGGCATGACCAAGTTCAAGACTTACCCGGATTATATCGTCGGGTTCTGACTTTGAAATGCCGCTTAGATCCACTACAAGCACCGGACTAAGCTCTATCTTAATAACCACGGCTTTCTTTCCTGACGGGTCATATTCGATTATGTCACCATCAGATACTCTTGAATTCCTGGCTAAAGCGATCGGATATTCTTTCCCACTCGTTCCTTTACCAAGAAATCTTGATTTCTGTGCCGTCCACTGATCCAAAAAAACATAGTCTATGTCGGCATCTTTCAATTTCTCTTTCCATTCATCTGAAAGGTTGAGATTGCCGATGACTTCACTATATACCTTCATAAATTATTAGATTCAACTTGCAAGATATGAGATATTTAAAGATAGGGTGTGCCAAAAAATAATATTTTGACACACCCTTAATAAATATTACACTATGATATTTTCATTAACTGAACCAATAGAGCTGTGCCAGAGGTAGCTCTTTGGCCGGTGGCACATAGGCATGCACTCCGTCGACTGTTACAGCGAATGTCTCGGGATCTACCTCTATGAATGGCATGGCTGAGTTGAGAACCATGTCCTCTTTAGTGATCTGACGAACACCATGAACCGGATAAAGAGTTGATTCAAGTCCGAGTTTCTCTTTAAGACCTGCATCAAATGAAGCACGAGATACAAACTGTAGACGGGTAGCCGCAAGTTCTTTTCCAATCGCACCATACATCGGACGCATGATTTTTGGTTGAGGTGTGGGGAGTGATGAGTTCGGGTCACCCATGTTAGCCCAATTTGTAATACCACCTTTAAGCACCAGTTTCGGTTTTGTTCCGAAGAATGCCGGCTCCCAAAGCACAAGGTCAGCCATCTTTCCAACTGCTATTGATCCAAGAACTTCGCTTATACCATAGCATATTGCCGGGTTAAGTGTGATTTGAGCCAAATAACGGAGCACCCTGAAGTTATCGTTTGAATCCGAATCTTCAGGCAATTTGCCGCGTACCTGTTTCATATAGGATGCCATCTGGAATGTACGCATGAAGGATTCTCCCACACGTCCCATAGCCTGGGAGTCGGATGATACCATGGAGATAATTCCGAGATCGTGGAAAACGTTTTCAGCTGCCTGAGTCTCAGGACGAACACGGCTCTCAGCAAAGGCCACGTCAGAAGGAATTGTCGGGTTAAGGTTATGACAAACCATAATCATGTCGAACAATTCAGCCTGTGAATTGATACCGAACGGAAGGGTCGGGTTGGTTGAGGAAGGGAGAACGTTAGGCAATGAAGCAACCTTGATCAAGTCAGGTGCATGACCACCGCCGGCACCCTCTGTATGATATGTGTGAATGGTGCGACCATCGATTGCTGCGATAGAGTCTTCAACGTATCCACTTTCATTCAATGTATCGGTGTGGATTGCCACCTGAACGTCATATCTGTCGGCGCAAGACATGGCGGTGCGGATTGCTGCGGGAGTTGTTCCCCAGTCTTCATGGATCTTAAGACCGCAAGCACCGTTTTCAAGTTGGTCGTTAATGTTTTGTGCAACCGAGCAGTTCCCTTTTGCAAGAAGACCGACATTGATTGGAAGACCTTCACAAGCTTTCAACATCTGATGAAGATTCCATCTTCCGGAGGTAATGGTGGTTCCGTTTGTTCCGTCAACCGGACCGATACCACCTCCAATAAGGGTTGTGATACCGTTAGACAGACAGTTGTAGGCTTGTTGCGGAGATACCATGTGTACGTGACCGTCAATACCGGCTGCCGTCAAAATAAGATGTTCTCCGGAGATTGCATCAGTTGAAGGACCTGTCACAATTGTAGGAGTAACCTTATCCATCACATTCGGGTTACCTGCTTTACCGATACCTGAAATTTTACCATCTTTGATTCCGACATCAGCCTTAACCACACCTAAAATCGGATCAAGAATAGTAACGTTGGTAATCACCAGGTCAACACTTCCTGCATCAGAGGTGCATTCATTTGCAAGACCCATACCATCGCGGAGGGTTTTTCCACCACCATAAACAACCTCATCGCCCAAATAACGGAGGTCTTTTTCAATCTCTACATAAAGATCGGTGTTTCCGAGTCTAATCTTATCGCCCACCGTCGGGCCGAAAAGATTAGTATATTCTTTTCTTGATATTGTT
>JAFLTM010000066.1 GCA_022509225.1 Muribaculaceae bacterium | reverse complement strand
GGCATCGTCAGAATTTTATAAGGACGGCGTTTACGACTACACATGGAAACAGGGTGCAGACGCTCCGAAATACACCAGCGAGCAACAGGCCAAATATCTTGAACAGCTCATCAACAAATATCCCATTGACTCAATCGAAGACGGTATGTCAGAAAATGACTGGGAAGGATGGAAAGTTCTCACAGATCTAATCGGTGACCGTTGCCAACTCGTGGGCGATGACCTGTTCGTTACTAACGTGAAGTATCTTGAAAGAGGTATTGCTGAAGGTTGTGGCAATTCAATTCTCGTGAAGGTTAACCAGATAGGTTCTCTTACAGAAACTCTGCGTGCCGTGGAAATGGCTCAAAGAAACAATTACACAGCAGTCATCTCACACCGTTCAGGTGAAACGGAGGATTCAACAATCGCCGATATCGCGGTTGCAACAAATGCAGGTCAGATCAAGACAGGTTCTGCAAGCCGTTCAGACCGTATGGCCAAATATAACCAGCTTCTCAGAATTGAGGAAGAGTTGGGCAAAGACGCTCAATACGGTTATAAGAAAATTGCAAAAAAATAGGTCAAAAATATTTGAAAAGACAGCGGGGTGTTTTCAACATCCCGCTGTTATTATATGATTGGAGGTAAGATAATATCAAACTTCTTCCAAAGAATCCAAGTTAAGATTGGTAGGCTGCGAAAGGGGAGTATGATCTATAATTATTTTTTTATAATACACCAAAAGCAAGGTTGTGAGTGGCAATGCTATTATCATACCTATTATTCCGAGGAGGGTGCCCCAAATTGACAACGACAAAAGAATAATAGCGGGATTCAAACCTAAGGATTTACCCATGATTTTAGGAGTCAGAATATAATCACAGATGCACTGGCTGACAAGATAAACAGCACCACATTCTCCGATTTTCGCCCAAAAATCGAAATGTCCGTCAAGTGAGGTTATAAAGCAGATAATAACGACCGGTATGATTGTTATGTATTGGAAATAAGGAATCATGTAAAGAATACCTACCAAAATTCCCATAACAATAGCCAAGGGTAATCCAACGATTGAGAAACCTACGCAATAGAATATTGTGGCACAAAATGCTATCAATAATTGACTTCTGAAATACTCATTCATATAGAATTTAACATCGTTCATAATCTGGGTGGTGGTGGAACGATATTTTTTGGGAATCAATAAGGAAAAACGGGAGGAAAGTTTATCGTAGTCAAGAAGTATGAATATTACATAAATAAAGGTGATCAACCATTGTAGCAGATGAAAAATAAATTCCAAGGAACCGGATATAACAGACTCGCCTTTATTTAGAAGCACACCCAGCTTACCCTCCTCAAACTTTTGTACTAATGAATGTAGATTTATCTTACCTTCGAGATACGACTGAATTTCCTCAGGGAGAAAAGGTAATGCATAAATTTCAGAACCGTAATTCTTAACGATGGTTTCCATGTGAACAACTTCTTTCATCACAATTGGGAAGAAGAAGTATATAATGAGTGAAAGAAGAACCAACCCATCGCCCAATGTTATAAAAACTGAAGGTGCCCGTTTTTTCAGAGCAAGTGTGTTATTATTATATTTCACCCAGGGGTCAATTATATAAGAAATTAGGCAGGCAAGACAAAAAGGTAACAAAACCATTTTTAAAATGTCTATGAGCCATATCACCCCCGCCACAATGGCTAAGACAATAAATAATTTAACAGTCTTATCTAAGTTGAAATATGCCGCCATCTTTAAACGTATCCAACTGCTAATATAAGGCTAAAAATTGATATTAGAAAAGATTTTAACTGTTGATTTGTGATGGGGAAGTCGACACTGCATCTTGATTCGGCTTTTCAGAGTTGCTGTCTTTTGACTTGGATATTTTTTTGTTCGTGTATAAAATATAACCCAAAGAAAAGAATCCTAAAACAACAATCATTATTGTTTCGAAGGTCCAAACCACAAGGCTAAATGCTGCTCCTTCGGCGTTTGGGATTCCAAAAAGGGAAAGAGAAAACATAACTGCAAGATTCCAGGGTCCCAAGCCTCCATTCGATGGAATAGCAATTGAGATGGAACTGAACACAAACACCACCAAACCGGGAATGAACCCATATGCGGTGCCCGGTTCATGGATCAATGCATCGGTATAGTCAAAAGAGAAAAAGCAAAGATATACTTTCGAGAAATAACATGTCCAAATAGCTACTGTAAGAATCAAATATAGCCACCATAACTTCATGGTGAAAATCACTTTAAATCCGAGCCACATCCTCTTTAGATTTGTGGTGAGTTTCATTACCCATTTTTTTGTCTTGAAAAAATGAATCACAGCCCATAAAAAAGCTATAACACCTCCAATAGAAATCCATAGATATGGATTGTCGACTACTTGATAGACATCCTGTCCAAATTTATATTTTTTCAAAAAATCCATGATGAAGGGATGTGCCACTATCAGAGAGAGACCTGAAAGCATAAGAATCATTGCAAGGTCAGACAATCTGTCTCCGATGTCAGTCCCGATTACGGTTGACAAAGGTGCTTTTTGCCGTTTGCTGGCATAAATGCACCTCCAGGCTTCCCCCATATTTGGGAACAACAGGTCTAAGGCATACGCCCCCCATATTGAAACACATCTGCTCACCGGAGGCATTGACTTTATTCCGGCAGAGGTGAGCTGTATATTCCATCTGAACCCTCTTATCGCCATTGAAAGCATTGTCATCAACATCATTATGGCGATCCATAGGAAATTACACTTCTCATGAATTATATGCATCACGTCTTTAAAATCGACTTTATGCACAAGCCATAGAATCAGACACACTGAAACAGCCAAAGGAAAAACATATCTTATAATGTCGCCAACGAACATCTTCAGTAGGTCCAAGGTTTTATGTTTCTCCAATTCCTTAACTTCCGGATCGGAATGCGACAAGGAAGAAGATGTGTCTTCTTGATTGAATTGTTGTTGAGTGATATCAGGCATTCCGGTCATTCCAAGTTAGCTTTCTTTAAATATAACGTGACTAAAGGTGAAAGTGTTTAAATTTGATATTGTGCCATCGAAATATATTGTCTAAATTCGCATTGGAATTTTAAAGTTAATATAAAATTAATTGTAGAATCTAATTCAAAAAAACTTATAAATGAAATTTCCGATTTTAACACCTGAAGAGGCTGCCGAATATGTAAAAAACGGCGATAATGTAGGTCTATCAGGTTTTACGGCAGCCGGAACCCCGAAAGTCATTCCGGTGGCGATTGCAGAAAGAGCCAAAAAACTTCATGAGGAAGGTAAGGCCTTTAAAATTAACGTGTTTACAGGTGCTTCAACCAATGATTCATGTGATGGGGCATTAGTTAGGGCGGATGCCATAGACAAACGCACACCATATCAGAGTCATAGTGATTTGAGAAAAAGTCTTAATTGTCATTCCACCCATTATTTTGATTTGCATCTGTCGGAACTGGCACAAAAAATCAGATATGGTTTTTATGGAGACATAGATGTGGCAATAATAGAGGTTGCCGATATTGAAGACGATGGCACCGTTGTTTTAGGCACAGGAGTGGGTAACAGTCCTACCTTTACAAAATTGGCAAAGAAAGTTTTGATTGAACTTAATGAAAAATTGCCAAAGGAAATGAAAGGACTTCATGATATCTATTTGCCCCAAGATCCCCCTGTGAGAAGTGAAATTCCAATTTTCAAGGCAAGTGACAGAGTGGGAAGTCCTGTCCTTAAGATAGATCCTAGCAAGATAGTAGGAGTGGTGAAAACATCACGTCTTGATGATATAAAGCCATTTACAGAGCCTGATGAAGTTACAAAACATATCAGTGCCAATGTGTGTAAATTTCTTATTGAGGAGTTACATCGCGGGATAATCCCGGCCTCATTCCTTCCTTTGCAAAGTGGTGTGGGCAATGTTGCCAATGCAGTTCTTTACGGTCTGGCAGATGCTAAAGAGATTCCTCCGTTTGAAATGTACACAGAGGTAATTCAGGATGCTGTTCTTGATTTGATGAAACAGGGACGTTGTAAATTCGGAAGCACGTGTTCTCTGACCATTTCAGAACACATGGAAGAAGAATTTATGAATAATCTTGATTTCTATAAAGACAAGCTATGTCTGCGACCGGCAGAGATCTCAAATAATCCTGAAGTTGTGAGGAGACTGGGGGTCATAACAATGAACACAGCCTTGGAGGCAGATATATTTGGGAATATAAACTCTACACATGTCACAGGCACAAAGATGATGAATGGAATAGGTGGCTCAGGCGACTTCACCAGAAACGCCTATATATCCATTTTCTCATGTCCCTCTGTAACTAAAGGAGGAAAAATATCCAATATTGTGCCGATGGTTTCTCATGTTGACCATTCGGAACATTCAGTCGATATTCTTATCACCGACCAAGGAATAGCCGATCTTAGGGGTAAGGATCCTATTCAGAGGGCCGAAGAAATAATAAAGAATTGCGCGAGTCCCGAGTATAAAGGTTTGCTTAAGGATTATCTTAAACTTTCAGAATCAGCCGGTGGTCAGACCCCTCATAGACTCGAGGCTTCCTTGTCTTTCCATACTGAATTCTTGGATTCAGGAGATATGAGGAATGTGAATTTCTCAAAATACTGTTGAAAATTTTTTACAGCAAATAAAAAGCGGATCACAAGGATCCGCTTTTTTATTCTAAATGTGATAATCAATTTTTAATTTTAACAAGAGTGATTATTGAATCCTGTTTGGCCACTACGCTATGAGGAACGTTTGCACCCATCAACAGGAATTCACCGGCTTTCATATTGTGGGTCATATCAAGCATGGTGAAATCAATTTCACCAACACACAAAGTAACCATCACTTCAAACGGAGCTATATGAGTTTCAAGTTTCTGACCTGCTTTAAGAGCAACATTGGAAACGCCACCATATTCTGTTTCAAACACATTTGAGAATACAACATTTTCGTCTGAAAAACTGATAGCTTCATTAAATCGGATAACTTCACCGAACTTATAATCTGTTTTCATAATTTTTTATTTTAAAAAGTTAATAATCTAACTTTAAAACAAAAATAAAGGGAATTGGTTTAAAAAACTCATTCCCTTTGATAATTTATTCCCACTCAATCGTGGCCGGCGGTTTGGAAGAGATGTCATAGACAACGCGATTCACTCCCTTGACCTTATTGATTATCTGGTTGCTTGTTTTGGCAAGGAATTCATAGGGGAGATGCACCCAGTCTGCTGTCATACCGTCGGTTGAAATCACGGCCCTCAAAGCGACACAATTTTCATAGGTGCGTTCATCTCCCATGACGCCCACACTTTGCACAGGAAGCAGAATCACACCTGCTTGCCACACCTCATCATATAGGCCAGCCTCTTTCAGATTATTTATAAATATAGCATCCGCCTCTTGCAGGATTCTGACTTTTTCAGGAGTCACGTCCCCTAAAATTCTGATACCTAGACCGGGTCCGGGGAATGGATGCCTGCCCAAAAGCTTGGGATCCATCTTTAGAGCACGCCCAACTCTTCTAACTTCATCCTTAAAGAGAAGACGCAGAGGTTCTACAACCTTAAGATTCATTTCTTTGGGAAGTCCGCCTACATTATGATGGCTTTTAATTGTGGCTGACGGACCTTTAACAGAACAGCTTTCTATTACATCGGGATAAATTGTGCCTTGAGCAAGCCATTTAGCATCTTTAATTTTCTTAGCCTCATCATTAAAGACCTCAACGAAATCTCTTCCAATGATTTTGCGTTTTTGCTCCGGATCTGTAACTCCCTTTAGGTCAGCATAGAATTTTTCAGAAGCATCCACCCCTATCACGTTCAGTCCCATTCCTTTGTAAGAATTCAAAACATCAGAGAATTCATTTTTTCGCAACAGTCCGTTATTAACAAAAATACAAGTGAGATGATCTCCGATTGCTTTATGCAACAACATTGCGGCCACAGATGAGTCCACACCACCTGAAAGACCCAGAATCACTCTGTCTGAACCAATTCTTTCTTTAAGATCCTCCACAGTTGTCTCTATGAATGAATCAGGACTCCACGAACCTGAACAACCACAGATTCCTAATACAAAATTTGCCAATATATCTTTCCCTGCCAGAGAATGATAAACTTCCGGATGAAATTGAATCCCCCATGTTGGTTCATCATCAATATGGTAGGCTGCAACTTTAACATTTTCGGTGGAACCTATGATCTTAAAAGAAGGGGGGAGTTCAGTAATTGTATCACCGTGAGACATCCAAACCTGAGTGGGAGAGGGGATACCGATCATCAGAGGATCATTAGGAGATGTTACCGTAAGCATTGCTCTCCCGTATTCTCTTGAAGGTGCCCCTTCAACTTCGCCACCTGATTGTTTTGCAAGAAGCTGTGCACCATAACATACCCCGAGTAGTGGCAATTTAGTGCGGATATTTTTTAAATCCGGATTTGGTGCCTCCACATCTCTCACGGAGGATGGAGAGCCTGAAAGGATAACCCCTTTAACATCCGTTTCGATCTCCGGAATTTTATTGAAAGGATGAATCTCGCAATACACGTTGAGTTCCCTCACTCTTCTTGCTATAAGCTGGGTGTATTGCGAACCGAAGTCAAGTATAAGGATTTTTTCCATAATCAGTCGGCTCTTGAATAGTTAGGTGCTTCCTTAGTAATTGTGACATCGTGAGGATGGTTTTCAGCTACACCTGCCGAAGTAATCCTGACAAACCGCGCGTTATGCAGGGTAGTAATATCTTTTGCCCCGCAATAACCCATTCCCGATCTTAAACCACCAAGAAGCTGATAAATGGTTTCAGCAAGTGTTCCTTTATAAGGAACCCGAGCTACTATTCCTTCCGGCACAAATTTACTTGAATCATTGGTCCCGCTTTGGAAATAACGGTCTTTAGAACCTGCTTCCATAGCTTCAATGGAGCCCATTCCCCGGTAAGCCTTGAATTTACGTCCGTTGTAGATTATGGTTTCCCCGGGAGATTCTTCTGTACCCGCAAGCATTGACCCCATCATAACGGAATCAGCACCTGCAGCCAATGCTTTCACAACATCACCGGAGTAGCGCAATCCGCCATCGCCAATTACCGGGACTCCATGTTTTTTTGCCACTTGGGCACAATTGAAAATAGCGCTTAATTGGGGAACACCAACACCTGCAACAATCCTTGTTGTGCAAATAGAACCGGGACCAATGCCGACCTTAATACCGTCGGCACCGTTTGCAATAAGATAATCAGCAGCTTCAGCTGTTGCAATGTTACCCACCAGAACATCGATATCTTTAAAATTAGATTTCACTGCCCTCAAAGTATTGACCACATTTTCCGAATGACCGTGAGCCGTGTCTATTACAATAGCATCAACACCCGAGTTGACCAAAGCGTCAACGCGTTTTAATGTGTCTGCAGTCACTCCCACACCTCCAGCCACTCTCAAACGACCTTTTTCGTCTTTGCAGGCATTTGGATAATCCTTGATTTTAGTAATATCCCTATAGGTTATCAAACCCACAAGTTTGTTGTCTTTGTCCACTACCGGAAGTTTCTCGATTTTATGACGCAAGAGTATGTCAGAAGCCTCAGAAAGATTCGGGTTGGTAGTTGTGACTATATTATCTTTGGTCATCACTTCTGAGATAGGCAATGCCTCGTTTGTTTGAAAACGAAGATCCCGATTTGTGACAATTCCAACCAGTTTGCCCTGATGATCTACAACAGGGATTCCTCCAATATGATTTTCATGCATCATTTTCAAGGCATCGCCAACGGTCTGAGTAGGAGTTATCACCACCGGGTCGAATATCATGCCACTTTCGGCTCTTTTTACTTTTCGAACTTGTTGAGCTTGAAGGTCAATCGACATATTTTTATGGATTACACCGATACCACCCTGACGTGCCATTGCTATTGCCATGGCAGCTTCGGTGACAGTGTCCATGGCAGCGGATACAACCGGAATATTCAAGGGGATATTTTTTGAGAATCGAGTTTTTATGTCAACCATATTTGGAGTTACATCCGAATAGGCGGGCACCAGAAGGACATCGTCGAATGTCATCCCTTCTTCATTAACTTTCTCGGATAGAAAAGACATCTTGTTATATTATTAGTGGGTGAATTTGTATTTAAAGCTTTTTCAGAAATCTTTTAATTCGGAAGAGACTATGATAGTCTGTGTCCTGTCGGGACCAACAGAGATCACACCGACAGGAACATCGGTGAGTTCTTCAATTTTGCGTACATAGTTTTTTGCTGCTTGAGGCAAATCATCATAGTTCTTAATATCAGAGATATCCTCTTTCCAACCTTTCATTTCAATATAGACAGGTTTGCAGCGTGCAAGACGTGAGATAGTAGAAGGTGGCGTGTCGATTATCTTCCCGTCTAATTCATAATGGGTGCAGATTTTCACTGAGTCAAGGCCTGACAACACATCAAAGAGCATTAAGGCCCAATTATTGATACCTGCAAGCCTGCTTGTGTATCTTGCGACAACAGCATCAAACCATCCTATTCTACGGGGACGTCCGGTGACGGTGCCATATTCATGACCTCGTTCCCTGATTTCATGTGCTAGTTCATCATGAATTTCAGTTGGAAATGGCCCTTCCCCCACTCGGGTGCAGTAGGCCTTGGCAACACCCAGCACATTGTTGATCCATTTAGGTGCGATCCCTGCCCCGACGGGCACACTCGCGGCCGATGGAGTAGAAGAAGTGACATAAGGATAAGTGCCATGATCGATACATAACATCATGCCCTGAGCGCCTTCAAAGAGAATTTTCTTTCCATCCTTATATAGTTCACTGTTTATAAGTGAGGAGGTGTCGATGATTCTTGAACCAAGAATATTAGCCAATTCCATATATCTCTTATAGAGCGGGTCAAATTCATAAGTTTTTAGTCCAAGGCTTTCCAATTCTCTATTTTTAATATCGAGGGCCGCTTTCAAACGTTCTGCAAAATATTCCGGTTCAAGGAGATCCCCCATCCGTAATCCCGTACGGCTATATTTGTCACTGTAAGCCGGGCCGATACCTTTTTTGTAGTTCCGATAAGCTTACCACCCTTCAGGCATTCATACGCACCGTCAAGATCCTGATGCCAAGGCATAACCATTGCAGCACGGTCGGAAATAAAAAGTTGATACTGAGTGATTCCCTCCTCATGAAGTTTGTGGAGTTCACCCACCAAAGCCTCAGGATTAATCACCATGCCATTTGCCATGACATTTATGGTTTCAGGATTAAATATTCCGGAAGGGATACTTTGCAAGGAATATTTTTTGCCGTTGAACATTACACTGTGTCCTGCATTATTCCCGCCCTGGTATCTCACAACCATATTAGCGCGGCATGCGAAGTAATCGGTAATCTTCCCCTTTCCTTCATCACCCCATTGGGTGCCTATAATTACAAGTCTTTCAGACATTATTCAGATTATTACGATTGTAAATATGATCTAAGTTTTTGAAGTAGTAGTCAAGTGTGAAACATGCATCCAGTTCTTCTTTACTCAAATTGGAACTGACGGTTGGATCCTGACTTAACAATTCCTGATATGGTTTGTTTTCCTGCATTGCTCTCATTGCAATAGGCTGAACGGTATCATAAGCCTTTTCACGGGAGAAACCCTTGTCGATAAGGGCATTCATTACACGTTGAGCGAATATCACACCATTTGTTTTGTAAATATTCGCCAACATCTGTTCCGGGAAAACCACAAGATTTTCCAAGATTCCCTTCATTCTGTTAAGCATATAGTCGAGCAGGATGGTCGCATCAGGCATAATGATACGTTCTGTTGCCGAATGTGAAATATCTCTTTCATGCCATAGTGCAACATTTTCGTAGGCTGTGGCCATATATCCCCTTAGCACCCTTGCACACCCACATATATTTTCGCTGCTCACGGGATTTCTTTTATGAGGCATCGCCGATGATCCTTTCTGGCCTTTGCCGAAAGATTCCTCCACTTCATGCACTTCTGTGCGTTGGAGGTTACGGATTTCAAGGGCCATTTGTTCCAAAGAAGCTCCTATTAGCGCTATAGTTGCCATATAATAGGCGTGCCGGTCTCTCTGTATAACCTGAGTACTTATA
>JAFLTM010000065.1 GCA_022509225.1 Muribaculaceae bacterium | reverse complement strand
CGCTCTCAGTCGCGGAAGCATCTCCTCAACAACCTTGTCGATGCCCGGATTCTGAAGTCCCACTGAATTAATCAATCCGGAACTACATTCTGCAACCCGAGGCAAGGGATTGCCGAACCGAGGATGGAGTGTGGTGCCTTTTATAGAGATGGAACCAAGCATATCCACGGGATAATATTCATTCATTCCATATCCGTAACCGAAACAACCGGACGCCGGGATAACGGGGTTCTGTAACCTCACTCCGCCAAGGTTTACACTCAGATCTGAAGCTTTTATTTCCATATCAATTCACTTTTTTCAAACACCGGACCCTCCTTGCATATCCTCTTTGCACCTGAGACAGTAGAAAGACTGCAGCATACGCATATTCCAAAACCACAACCCATTCTGCTTTCAAGACTCAATTGTCCTGAAGTCGGAAGATCAGAAAGGGCTTTAAGCATTGGCAAAGGCCCGCATGCATAAAAATAATCGTAGGCAATATTATTTTGGATCAATGCATCTGTTACAAACCCTTTAGTGCCTTTTGATCCGTCCACCGTCGTGATATACGTTGCAACCCCTATCTCCCGGAGTTTTTCTTCCATCCCGAAAATATCATCCCGTTTGTTAAAACCCAAAACCACACACGGCATTACGCCATTTATCACCAACCGTTTGGCAAGATAAAGAAGAGGTGCACAACCTATCCCTCCTCCAAGCAATACAGGCTTTTTAACATTATCAGGCAATGAGAACCCATTCCCGAGATTTATAAGAAGATTCAGTCTTTCACCCGGTTTCATAACGCTAAGAATCCTCGTTCCTTCACCCGCCATGTCATAGAGAAGATGAAGTTCCCCGCTGTCATGATCATAATCATGAACTGAAATAGGTCGTCTCAAATACTTTCCGGGGATTTGAATATTTACAAACTGTCCCGGCACCGGAACTTTCTCCATTTCCCCCTCCAACCGTAACAGGAAAGTTTTGTCTGTTAGCTGAGTATTCTCCTTTATGACGAAGTCTTGCTGAATATTTTTCATATCGTAAGCATTATTTTTCCAAACAACCTCATTCCTTCATAAGGGGTTGAACGCCCTTTGGAATTGAAAGTGTCAGGATCAATGAGCATTTCCCTATCGGTATCGACAACCACAATCTCCGCCTTACCGCCAACCCGGATATAAGGCATCGGGTCAAGCTTCAATATTTCTCTCGGTCTTGAAGCCATCACTTCAATAAGGCGTTCGAAATTCATAAGTCCGCTTTTAACCATTGTGGTGTAAACAGCGGCAAAAGCAGTCTCAAGTCCCACGACACCCATAGCACTGTCTTTTAAGCCACGGCTTTTTTCTTCAGCGGAATGTGGTGCATGGTCTGTGGCTATAACATCGATTATCCCGTCTATAATCCCTCTTCTCAAGGCATCCCTGTCTTCAACAGAACGAATGGGAGGGTTCATTTTAAATCTTCCATATTCCTGCAAATCACTGTCACAAAATGTCAGATAGTGAGGCCCCGTCTCACAAGTTACCCGGATACCCTTTTGCTTTGCATCACGCACCAATTCAACACTTTCCTTAGTGGAAATGTGACATACATGAAGCCGACAGCCTGTTTCTTCAGCCAATTTTATATCTCTTTCCACTTCCTTCCATTCCGAAGATGAAGATATTCCCTTATGTCCGTTTGTTTTGGCATAATCACCGTCATGGATATAACCTCCTTTCAACAACTCCTCCACTTCGCAATGGGCTGCCAAAATTTTTCCGGTTTTTGCTATTCCCTCCATAGCTTTTTTCATGACCTCTTCATTCTGCACACCCGATCCGTCGTCGGAAAAACCGGCCACAAAAGGAGCCAACGCTTTGTAATCCACCGGTTCGCTTCCATTTCTTCCTTTGGTGATAGTGGCATAAGGCAAAACCTTTATCCTTGCATTTTTTTCAATCTCATCAAGCTGCACTTTCAAATTTACAAGGGAATCGGGTGCGGGATTCAGATTTGGCATCGAGCATACACACGTGAAACCTCCGGCCTTGGCTGCTTCCGTGCCTGTGGCTATGGTCTCTTTATAGGAGAAACCCGGTTCCCGCAAATGAACATGCATATCTACAAAAGAAGGAATAACCTTGCATCCTGCGGCATCAAAAAATTCCCCATCAATTTTCTCAGGAATTTTATCTATAATTTCCTCTACAATGCCATTTTTTATTTTGAGATGACATTTTCTGAAACCGGATTGGGTGAAAACCTCTCCATTAATTATCCAGTAAACTTTATCCTTCATTTTTTTGACACGTTACATTAAAAAAGCAACTCCATAAGAGCTGCTTAAATATCTTTAAAATTGGGAAAATATCTCAACTCGGAATCTTTTTTCCGTTTTTGCAGTGCCAATAAAATATATGGTCATGCATGATTCACAATAGTTTTGAGCCAAATCCATTCCCATTAGTTTGATTGCAAAGGTAATAGAAAAAAAGAAATCTTCCAAAATTTCATTTTCAAATTTCATTGTCTTGACACACAAGCAATTTACAGAACAATTGAGGGGCCGTACGATTTTTTCAGGTGTAATATACAGATTTTTTTATCAGGTTTTTATGTTTGTCGCTCTATTTCCCTAACTTTGCAAAAAACATAACAACACACATTTTTATGGGAGGTTTTTTCGGGTCCGCATTGAAAGAGAGTTGCCGCAATGATCTGTTTTATGGCACTGACTATAATTCACATTTAGGAACGAGAAGAGCTGGAATGGTCACCTATGACAAGGCTGACGACAGATTCTGCAGGAGCATCCACTCTATAGAAAACACATATTTTCGTTCCAAATTCGAAGAGGAACTTGGCAAATTCAAAGGAAATATAGGAATAGGAGTTATAAGCGACAACGATCCACAACCCATTGTAATCAATTCACATCTTGGGAAGTTTGCGGTTGTCACAGTTGCTCGAATCAACAATATTGATGAGCTTGAAAAAGAATTGTTAGACAGCGGAGCACATTTCGGAGAATTAAGTTCCGGCAAGACAAATCCCACAGAACTTGTCGCCCTCCTTATCAATCAAGGTAAAACTTTTGAGGAAGGTATAACAAATCTTTTCCGCCGTATAAAGGGCTCATGTTCGCTTTTGATTTTGACGGAAGACTCGATAATAGCCGTGCGCGACCAATTGGGGCGAACTCCTGTAATAATAGGGAAAAAGGAAGATAACACCGGTTTCGGTGTGTCATCAGAATCCACGGCTTTCCCAAATCTTGGCTACAAGCATTTGCGTGATCTCGGACCGGGAGAAGCAGTGAGGATAACAGATTCAGAAGTCACCACTTTAATCCCGCCCGGCGATGAGATGCAGATATGTTCATTCCTCTGGGTTTACTATGGTTTCCCAACATCGTCTTACGAGGGAACAAATGTTGAGGAGATGAGATTCAAATCTGGCTTCGAAATGGGTAAAAATGATGAATCGGAAGTAGATTGTGCAGCAGGAATACCTGATTCCGGTGTGGGGATGGCATTGGGTTATGCGGCAGGCAAGGGAGTGCCTTACATGCGATGCATATCCAAATACACACCGACCTGGCCCAGAAGTTTTACCCCCTCTGTGCAAGAACGCAGGAACCTTGTGGCGAAAATGAAGCTTGTGCCAAACGAAGCAATGTTAAAAGACAGAAAGGTCCTTTTTTGCGATGATTCAATCGTGAGGGGAACTCAATTGAAAGACAATGTTTCCGATCTGTTTGATCTTGGAGCCAAGGAAGTTCACATGAGAATAGCTTGTCCGCCTCTTATTTACGGCTGCCCCTTTATAGGCTTCACTTCATCAAAAAGTGACATGGAACTGCTTACTCGCAGGATGATTCAAGATTTGGAAGGAGACAGCAATAAAAATCTTGACAAATATTCAACAACCGGTTCGGAAGAATACAACCGGATGGTGGAGAAAATCAAAGATAAATTCGGCCTGACATCACTAAAATTTAATCCGATAGAGACACTTGTGAATGCCATAGGGCTCCCTAAGGAAAAGATATGCACTCATTGTTTCGACGGGTCAAGCCGTTTTCATCCGCACAAATGTTGCAATAATTGCAATAATAAGGATTAAAGTCGGGTCTCCCTAGAGATAGTGTATCATAACCGGATTTAAATAATATTTCTGTTTTTAACATTTCCAATTTAAACCGATTTCAATCTCATTTGTTAATCCTATACCAGACTATCTGAAAATGGACTGACAGGCGAGAAATGATTAACGAGAATGTTATAAACGAAATATACAAAAAGTTCAGCAAGCCTCATAAAAATGATGCAGACTTGCGGCTTGACTATTTTATTCCTATCCTTGCGGCTCATCATTCCATTGAAAACGATGGCTTTGAGATTATTTTGAAAGATGTTGAAGAATTTAGCCCTTTCAGAAGATTTTTGATAAGAAGCCTTAATGCCGTTCTTGAATTCGACAAACTGATTGCCTTTGTTTTCAGGACTCATATTCTCTTCTTAGGTAAAGAAGACAATCAGTTGCATGTGCACATAAAGCCGGAAAAGAAAAAAGGCCTGTTTGGCAGGCTCTTCTCTCATTAAAATTAAAGTTAATCCGATTAACCGAGGTTATTTATGTCAAAACCATCGGCAATGTCTTCCTCGTCATATTGATTTTCTTCAAAAATGTCAAGGTCAAGATCCTCTGCCGGCAAAGTTGCTGCAGTCTGGTCGATTTTTGCCTCAAACTCTTCTAGATCGATATTCTGGGCAGGCGCCTTACCCCTTTTCAGGACGCATATAGGGTCAGAAAGTGTTTTCCCCGGATAGGATTCTTTCATTTCCATAAAGAAAGCCCTTTCGGTCATATAGTCAAATACAAAAATGAGTTTCTGACCATCCTCCTCGATAAGTTCATTGAGGGGTGTGTCTCCCATCACCCAAATATCCTGGTCGCTTGAGCTTCCCATGTCTTCAAGCGTAATCTCTTCATGTTTTTGCCACTCATCGTCGCAAAGGAAAAAAGAATTGAAATCTTCTTTTGAATAATCCACGCTGTCGAGGATAGCATTGCGAAGCTGAAGGAATGTAGCACTCGAGTCAATCTCATACTCGCGTGAAAAATTACTTACTTCGTCACTAACAAGTTTAAATCTGTAGACCATTTAACAAACTATTAAATTCTATCTAAAGCTTTAATGATATTATAGTGCGAATTTAATTTTTTTTTTAATTCACAAAAAAAATTAAAAGGATAATCATAAAAAAAATGCGGGATTCCGCATTTTTTTAAATTTAACCCACTATTTATTTCAAATCTTACTGGATTATATCATACTTTTTAAACACTTTCCTGATAGCCTCGATAGAACGGGCAACCTGTTCTTTTGTATGTGTAGCCATCAGTGAATAGCGAATAAGAGTATCTTGGGGAGCAACGGCAGGAGTGACCACCGGATTAACAAACACACCTTCATCAAGGAGATCTCGGGTGACATGGAATGTTTTATAATCATCCCTTATAAACAAGGGTATGATGGGAGTTGAAGTATGGCCTATTTCACATCCCATTGCCCTGAAATTTTCAAGAGCATAATTTGTTATTTCCCAAAGATGAGTCTGGCGCTCCGGTTCTGCCAGCATGATATCCAAAGCGGCATTTACCGCGGCTGTAGAAGCCGGGGTGATACTTGCAGTGAATATATAAGAACGTGAATGATGACGCAGATAATTGGTGATTTCCTTGTCTGTGGCAATAAATCCTCCCAATGAGGCAAAGGATTTACTGAAAGTACCCATAATAAGGTCAACATCATCGGTTACTCCGAAATGATTGCATGTGCCTCTACCACCTTCACCGAACACACCTATGCCATGAGCCTCATCCACCATCACGGAAGCGTTATATTGTTTTGCCAACTTTGTGATTTCAGGAAGGTTGGCAACATCGCCTTCCATAGAGAATACACCGTCTGTAACAATAAGCTTTATTTTTGAAGGATCAGCTTTTTTGAGCTGGGCTTCAAGGCTTTCCATATTATTATGGCGATATTTCAAATAGTTCGAGAAAGATAGTCTTCTTCCGTCGATAATAGAAGCGTGGTCTTGTTCATCAAGAATTATGTAATCATCGCGACCCGTCAATGTGGAAATCACACCAAGATTCACACCAAATCCGGTGCTATAAAGCATCACGTCTTCCTTCCCTACATAATCCGCAAGTCTCTCTTCAAGTTGCTTGTGTATATCGAGTGTTCCATTCAGAAAAGGGGAACCGGCCATTCCGGTGCCATATTTTTTTGTGGCCTCAACTGCTGCCTCAATCACTTTGGGATGATTAGTCAGTCCCATATAGCTGTTTGACCCGAACATAAGGACCTTGCGTCCGTTCATCAACACTTCGGTGTTCTGTTCGCTGGATATAGGGCGGAAATAAGGATATACCCCGGCTGCCTTGGCTTTCTGGGGCGCGTCATATTGGGCCAATTTTTCTTGCAAAAGCTTCATATCATGTTGATTTTTGGCTCTCCGTGTAAGCTAAAGATAATTTATAAGGGTCTGAAGAGCCCTTTATCTGACATTCAATTTGCAAAGATAACTAAAAATTTGCAAAAAGTTTAATGCTCACCTTAATATTTAGTGTGCAATATAATGAAGAGTCCTGTTCATTGGCATGTAATTTCTCTTAGTTTGCAAAACCAATAAAAAATGTTTCAAGCCAAATAAAGGCCATTCCGGCAAGATACCCGGAAAGAGCCATGAGGGTAATCTTTTTCATATACCAACCGAACGGAATCTTCTCAATTCCCATAGCCACTACACCTGCTGCCGAACCAATGATAAGCATGCTGCCACCCACACCGGCACAGAAAGTGAGAAGATGCCAGAACAATCCGTCTTGAAGGAAATAAGATGTATAAACCGGATCAAGAGAGGCTTGAACCATAGTCTGGTCAACCACCGGATACATCTCCATACAGGCGGCCACAAGAGGCACATTATCCACTATTGACGACAAAACACCTATGATTCCGTTTATAACGTAGGGATTATGAAATGTCTCATTAAGCCAACCTGCAAGACTTCCAAGGATTCCGGCTTCACTTAATGCCGACACAGACATAAGGATACCAAGGAAAAATATGATGGTGTCCATATCGATGTGATGGATGATTGCCGAGATACGGCCATCCATTTTCCCGTCAAGATGGTATTTTCTTACCACCAATTCTGTTATCACCCAGAGAACTCCGAGGGAGAAAAGTATTCCCAAATATGGCGCAAGATGTGTTAGAGCTTTGAAAACAGGCACGAAAATCAAACCCGCAATACCGCAGACAAATATGAATACAGAAACACCCCGGTGGTTTTCATAAAGATCGAAGCCGGTGCGATAAGCCGCATCTTGGACAGAATGAACAGGTTCAGGTTTCACCATGGATGAAGCCATCACAACAGGCACAATCACCGAAACTATCGACGGCAGGATAAGGTTGATTATCAAGTCGACAGAGGATACATAATTTTTCATCCAAAGCATTATAGTGGTGATATCACCTATTGGCGACCATGCACCTCCCGCATTTGCCGACAACACAATCACACAAGCAAACAACCAACGTTCCTTTTTATCGGAAAGGAGTTTACGAAGCATCATCACCATGATAATTGTGGTGGTCATATTATCAAGAATCGCGGAAAGAAAAAAGGCTATGAACGCAAGCATCCAAAGCAAAGATCTTTTGTTCCCGGCCCTGATGTTATCCACTATCAACCGAAATCCGCCATAACGGTCAATCAACTCAACAATTGTCATGGCACCAATAAGGAACACCACAATCTCGCAGGTATCCCCCAATGCCTCAACCATATCGGTTGATAATAACGGATCATGTGAACATATTGAATAGATAGCCCACAACAGTCCACACATTATTATTGCTATGCTTGCTTTATTGATGGAAATTACATGTTCGCATGCAATAAAAACATAGCCCAGAACAAAGATAACGATCAGAGCTGCAATCATTATTTTTATATGGATGAGATTTTTGGTTAGTTTTATTTCAGTCTACAAATTTACCACACTTTTACGACTTTTCCCCAATTATCCCATAAAGAAATTTTTATGATTTTATCTTTAATTTCCACGCATGATTTTGTTACAAAAAAGATGAAAAATTTTTATAACCTTATGACCCTTCGAAAGGATTTTTCAGAAAGAATTTATATCAGTTTATTTTAACCATTATATTTGAAAAATTCAAACCGGATCTACATCGTAGTAAATCACCGATGTTTTCATTTCCGGAATATTCAAAAGTGAAGCATAGATTTGTCGGAGCAGATCTTTAACTTTCTTCATTGACACGTTTACCTCCATTTTTAACATAATGGATTGGATATGCATTGAGGCAACCCTCGACACGTATGGTTTCTCCGGACCGAGTACCCTCTCCCCAAAAACTCTCCTTAATGCCATGGTTAACTCTATGGCTGCCTTATCGCACGCCTCTACATCCTTATTTTTTAAATATATGCTTATGATTTTTGTAAAGGGAGGATATGCAAACTTGCTTCTCTCAGAAATCTCATCTTTATAATAACCTTGATAATCATGGTTTTTAACGTGAGTCAACACCTCTGCGTCAGGATTCACTGTCTGAATCATCACTATCCCTTTCTCTTTTCGGCGTCCGGCTCTTCCCGCCACCTGCTCAAGCATATTGAAAGCCCTCTCATTACTTCTAAAATCGGGAAAATTGAGCAACGTGTCGGCATTAAGAACTCCCACTGTTGAAACATCACCGAAATCAAGACCCTTTGAAACCATCTGAGTCCCTATCAAAATATCGGTGCGCCGGTTTGCAAAATCCTCTATTATATTCTGGTATGAATCCTTATTTCTGGTTGTGTCAAGATCCATTCGCGCCACTTCATATTGCCGAAATTCTTCTTTAATTTCCTCTTCAATCCTTTCTGTGCCATAACCATAAATTTTAAGGCTGTTTTGTCCGCACGCGGGGCACATTTTCGGCAAAAGACGTGTGTATCCGCAATAATGACATCTCAATACATCAAGATTTTTATGATAGACCATAGAGACATCACAATTTTCACATTTTGGCGTCCATCCGCATTGGTCACAAATCACAACCGGTGCGAATCCACGTCTATTTTGAAAAAGAATCACCTGCCGTTTCTCTTGCAAAGTATGCATAAGTCTTTGGCGCAGCGGCGAAGAGAGGATCCCTCTAACCTCCTTTTTCTTACGCATTTCTTTCATGTCAATAATCTCCACGTCGGGAAGAGATGAACCTTCATATCTTTCATTGAGCGACACAAGGCCATATTTCCCGGTCAAAGCCTTGTGATAGGTTTCGACAGCCGGAGTAGCCGACCCAAGAATAGTTTTGGCTCCATGCATCCTGGCAAGCATTAAGGCAGCGTCACGTGCGTTGTATCTTGGTGCCGGGTCATACTGTTTGAACGATGTCTCATGTTCTTCGTCAACAACTACAAGACCAAGATGTGAAAAAGGCAGGAAAACAGACGATCTCACTCCAAGAATCACCATCGGCTCTGATGTGGCAAGCATTCGCTTCCATATATCCACACGTTCCGAGTCAGAGAATTTAGAATGATAAACCAATAAGCGGTCACCGAAAATTTTGCGAAGACGGTCAGACAATTGCGTGGTCAGAGAGATTTCCGGCACTAAGAAAAGAGCCTGATACCCAGATTGCAGCACCTTTCCTATAAGATGGGTATATATTTCAGTTTTCCCGCTTCCGGTTACACCATGCAACAACTGGATATCCTTTTCTTTGAACCCTTTGTCTAATGCCTTCATGGCCGACTGCTGAGCTTGCGACAAAAGCGGCAAATTGATTTTATCATGCTGCAGATCAGTTTCAAAACGGTTGACAATGACTTTTGACGTTTTGAAAATTCCCTTATCTACCATACTTTTCAAGACTGACTGTGACACACCGGCTTTATCAAGTAGATCCTGACGGGAAACAACTTTAAGATCTGACGGGGTCATCCACCCTGATAATTCAATGTAGGTAAGCAAAGCGCGTTCCTGCATGTTCGACCGTTTCACTTTGTTGAAACAATCATGAAGACTTTCTTTGTCATTGCGGTTTGCCAAAAGTTCAACTACCGTGACCTTTTTCGGACGGTAACGTTCATTGAGTCTCTCATCAATTTCTATAATCCCTTCGTCGATAAGAGGCAATAAAATTTTAGGAAGGTTACGTAAGCCGGTCTCTGACTCAAGTTCTGAAATGGAGATTTTTCTTTTTTCCTGCAGCACCATCAATATGAGTGCCTGCCGATCGTTAAGATGGAAAGGTTTACTTTCATCTGCCTCATAATCAGGATTTAAAGTGACTTTGGTTTCACTTTCAGGTTTTAATCCTGTAGGCACCGCTGCCTTGAAAACTTCACCCGGCGAGCAGAGATAATAATCTGAAATCCATTTCCAAAATTTTAGCTGCGGGTATCTTATTATAGGCTCAGCATCCAGAAGAGCCATTATCTCTTCGGTCTCCGCGGTATATCCTTTGCTTGTCGCGGTGATTTTAGCGGTACCGT
>JAFLTM010000064.1 GCA_022509225.1 Muribaculaceae bacterium | reverse complement strand
GACCTCGGCGGCGTAGACGGTTTGGTTCATATCACCGACCTTTCTTGGGGTCGCGTATCCGATCCTAAAGAGGTTGTGGAACTTGATCAGGACATCAAGGTTGTCATACTTGATTTTGACAATGAGAAAAAACGTATTGCATTAGGTGTTAAACAACTTCTCCCCCATCCTTGGGACGCTCTCGATCCGAATGTTAAAGTTGGTGACAAGATCAACGGCAAGGTTGTGGTAATGGCTGATTATGGTGCATTTGTTGAAGTACAACCAGGTGTGGAGGGTCTTGTGCATGTTTCTGAAATGTCTTGGAGCCAGCACCTTAGAAGTGCTCAAGACTTCCTTAAAGTAGGTGATGAAATAGAGGCGGTTGTTCTAACACTTGACCGTGATGACAGAAAGATGAGCTTGGGTATCAAACAATTGAAAAATGATCCGTGGGAAAATATCGACAGTAAATATTCAATCGGCTCAAAACACACCGCAAAAGTTAGAAACTTTACTAATTTCGGCGTATTTGTAGAAATTGAAGAAGGTGTTGACGGTTTGATTCACATTTCAGATCTTTCTTGGACCAAGAAAATTAAACACCCGTCTGAATTCACTCAAGTTGGAAACGACATTGAGGTTCAGGTTTTGGAAATCGACAAAGATAACCGCAGACTTTCTTTAGGCCACAAGCAACTTGAAGAGAATCCTTGGGACGTCTTTGAAACTATTTTCACAGTGGGATCAGTGCATGAAGGCACAATCACCGAAATGATGGATAAAGGCGCAGTTATTGCACTTGAATATGGCGTTGAAGGATTTGCAACTCCCAAACATCTTGTGAAAGAAGATGGAACTCAGGCAAAACTTGATGAAAAATTGAATTTCAAGGTTATTGAATTCAATAAAGACAGCAAGAGGATTATTCTTTCTCACAGCAGGATAGCTGAAGATGCAAATAAAGCTGAGGCTAAAGCTCAAAAATCGTCAACCAAGAAAACTCGCAAAGAAAAAGAGGAGGAACAACCTCAACTGACTCAAAATGTTGAGAAAACCACACTTGGAGATTTGGGCGCACTGCAAGCTTTGAAAGAACAACTTCAAAAAGAATCTAAAAAGTAAGAAATTACACACCGTATGATAGAAAATGGAAAGACTTCGGTTTTTCCATTTTTTTTATTAATTTCGCTCAAATTTGAAATACGATGACAAAGAAATTTTTCGTTGCAATAATTTTATTTGTCGCTGCATTTCTCGGAACGCCGCGGATTTTAGCTCAGATTCAAATGGGTCGATTGGAACCGATTTCCGTGGTTACTCCTTCCGCTAAAATAATTATGTCTCAAGGTGATTGTGAAGTCAGAATGACATCCCAGACTATTGAGATTGTTGTAAGTGCCGTGTTAAGGGTTGATATTTTCACTTTGTTGGGTAAACCGGTGGTTTCTCAGATTTTGGACCCCGGAGCCTATTCCTTCAAACCCGACAAACATGGCTTATATATTATAAAGACACCGGAAGGCTCATGTAAAGTTTCATTATAATCAAAATAATCCTTCAATTTATGAAAGAATTAGATTTAGATTGGAAAAATTTATCATTCAGTTATTATCCTACTGATTATAATGTCAGATGCACCTATAAAGATGGTAAATGGGGTGAAATAGAGGTTTCAACATCCGAGATAATACCTCTTCATATTTCAGCTTCATGTTTGCATTATGGCCAGGAATCTTTTGAAGGATTGAAAGCATTCAGAGGAAAAGACGGAAAAATCAGAATATTCCGGATGGATCAGAATGCAAAACGCTTCATTCGTTCTGCTGAAGGCACCATGATGGCACCTTTACCGGAAGATTTATTTTGCAAAATGGTCAGGATGGTCGTAAAATTGAACGAAAGATTCATACCTCCATATGGAACCGGAGCATCCCTATATATTCGTCCCTTGGAAATTGGAATAACTCCTCTTATAGGAGTAAAGCCATCAACAGAATATTTGGTCATCATGTTGGTGACACCGGTAGGTCCTTATTTCAAATCTGGCTTCAAACCCACCAAGGTTTGCATAAGCCGAGAATATGACAGGGTCGCGCCCAAGGGAACAGGATCCATCAAGGTGGGAGGAAACTATGGAGCGTCTTTAGTTGCGGGAGAAAAAGCTCATTCTCTCGGTTATTCCGTGATGTTGTATCTCGACCCCAAAGAAAAAAAATATATTGATGAATGCGGGGCTGCGAATTTCTTTGCCATAAAAGGTGATCGATATATAACACCGGCAAGTGAATCGATTTTGCCATCAGTCACTAATTTGAGCTTGAGACAACTTGCCAAGGATATGGGACTTAAAGTGGAAGAACGAAATGTGACATTGGACGAGATTCCGGAATTTGATGAAACTGCAGCTTGCGGAACTGCAGCTGTGTGTTCACCTATCTGGAGAATAGACGATTTAGACACAGGAGATTCTTACATTATTTCAGATGAAGACAAGGCAGGCCCTGTCACTACAGCTTTATATAATAAGCTGAGAGCCATACAGTATGGTGAAGAAGAAGATAAATATGGTTGGTGTGAGGTATTGGATTGATGAGTCTTAAATCATTCCTTGACATTAATTGGATCTACACTAATCTTTATGGCGACAATGTCAAGTTGCTCAAGAATGTTTACACACATTCTTCAAAAGTGGCCCAAAAGGCACTTAAAATAGCTGATGAAAAGAAACTTGACTTAGACCGTAAAATAATCTATTGTGCAGCAATGTTGCATGATATAGGAGTCGTCAAATGTTACGCCCCGGATATTAATGCGAATGGACCACTCCCCTATATCCAACATGGTGTGGAAGGACAAAAAATTCTTCAACACTACGGGCTCACAATGTTCGACAAGGTGTGTGAAAGACACACAGGCTCCGGAATAACAGCTATTGAAATAAAACAACAACAACTTCCACTTCCTCATAGGGACATGCTCCCGGTATCTTTGCTGGAAAAACTTATTTGCTATGCCGATAAATTTTATTCCAAGGGGGGTGATTTGGAAAGAGAAAAATCTATTCCTGAAATTGAAAAACAATTGGAAAGATTCGGTGAATCTTCCTTAAAAAGATTTAAAGAGCTGCACCAACTTTTTAATTCATGATTTTTATTGGCTTTAAATTCCTACCTTTGCGTAGATTTAGCTACTTTTTGATAAATTGAGGCGATTATTTCTATATATTGTTGCCTTTGTATTTCTTGGCCTGACTTTCGCACAGACTGTTGATAATCCTCCTCTGGTTTCTATAACTGAAAAAGAAGAGAAAGGTGACTCTGTGTCCAAACCTCGCTTTGTTCCTGTTGATTCCCTGACATTAAACACTACAGAGGGAATTGTTAGAAACGACACCATATTTTTTGATTACGATTCAATATTCTCTACTTCCGATTCAATTTTACCTCCTCTCCAAAAGCCTGACCGGACTCCAATTACATTTGACACTACCAGAACAAGGATTTCAAGAATCAACAGGGAGAAAGTGGATCTTGATAATGCCGTGACTTTCAACGCTAAAGACTCTTTGGTGATGGAAGGTCAAAATATAGCTTTTCTTTTCGGTGAAGGAAATGTGGAATACGGCCAATTCAAACTGGATGCCGAAGAAATAAAAATGAATCTTGATGAATCAACTGTCTATGCAAAAGGCACCACTGATTCTGTCGGCAACCTATTTGGCAATCCCATTTTCAAGGATGGAGGAGATGAATACGAATCAAAAGAGATGACTTATAACTTCAAGACAGAAAGGGGGTTTATAACAGATGTGATATCCGAACAAGGAGAGGGATACCTGACAGGAGGCGCATCAAAAAAAATGGAAGACGGTTCATTTTTTGTTCAAGACGGGAAATACACAACTTGTGATGATCATGAACATCCCCACTTCTATTTTAACGTGACAAGGGGAAAAATGATTCCGAATAAGAATATTGTAACAGGTCCGGTCTATATGGTACTGGCCGACGTACCTTTGCCTTTAGCTTTGCCTTTCGGCTATTTCCCTTTTTCTAAAAGTTATTCCAGCGGTATTATTTTCCCTACATTCGGCGACGATTATAACAAAGGTTTCTATCTTAGAGACGGAGGCTATTATTTTGCAATTTCCGACTATGTAGATCTTGCACTGCGAGGTGAAATCTACACAAAGGGTTCCTGGGGTGTTTCCGGTGCCTCTTCCTATACTAAAAGATACCGGTTCAGGGGCAACGTGAGTTTCTCTTATATAACATCTATTTATGGCGAAAAAGGCAGTCCGGACTATTCTAAGCAAAATAACTTCCAATTGATTTGGTCACATTCCCAAGATACGAAGGCCAATCCAAATATGTCTTTTTCGGCATCCGTTAACTTTTCAACTTCCGGATATACGAGAAACGACCTCAACTCATACTACAGTTCATCATTCACGGAAAATACAAAGTCTTCATCCGTCAACATGACTTATAGGTTCCCGGGCACAAAATGGAGTCTGTCAACAACTGCCAATATTACCCAGAGAACCCAAGACTCCACACTTGCCGTCTCTTTTCCTAACCTTAATGTCACACTCTCTCAGGTTGCCCCTTTTAAAAGGAAAAAATCTGTGGGTGGTGAAAAATGGTATGAAAAAATTAAACTCTCCTATTCAGGCCAATTCCAGAACTCACTCACGGCTCAACAAGATGTGTTCTTTAAGAAAAGCCTTATAAAAGATTGGAGAAACGGAATGAAACATTCAATTCCCGTTTCTGCAACCTTTTCCATATTCAAATATATCAACATCTCACCCTCTATATCCATGAACGACAGGATGTACACTTCAAAGATAAAAAGGCAATGGGATACACAGGCTTCTAAAGAGATTTCCGACACAACTTATGGATTCTACAATCTATTTGATTTCAATGCGTCGTTATCATTAGACACGAAGATATATGGCTTCTGGAAACCTCTCAAAATATTTGGCGACAAAGTCGAAATGATTCGTCACGTCCTTACTCCTACCGTAACCTTTTCTGCTTCACCGGATTTCTCAGATCCAATGTGGGGTGTGTGGGGATCCTATGATTATTATGATTCAAGGGGTGAACTTCAAACAAGGAAATATAATTATTTTTCCCATGGAATATTCGGATCTCCGGGTCAAGGAAAATCAGGAATGGTTTCTGTGAGCCTTGCCAATAATTTGGAAATGAAAGTCAAAAGCAATGCCGATTCCACAGGAACCAAGAAAATTTCACTCATAGAGAATTTCACAATAAGTCAAAGCTATAATTTTGCTGCCGATTCCTTAAACTGGAGTAATATCAACACTTCTATTTTGGTAAGGCTCGTCAAAAACTTCAATCTTAACCTTTCTGCCACCTGGGATCCCTATATCTACAGACTTTCTCCTTCAGGAAGTCCCGTCAGGGTCAATATCCCGCGATGGAAAGCCGGTAAGGGTTGGGCGAGATTATCATCTACAGGCACATCGTTTTCTTACACAATTAACAATCAGACCTTCTCAAAGAAAAAGAAGAATAATGAAATTGACAAATCGTTGTCGGAAGATGAATACGGCGTTGACGATGAAGAGGCCGACAATTGGGGATTAAAACCGGACGAAGTCGATGAAAAAAGACGACGACGACTGGAAGCCAAACAACAAGCTGCTGAAGCGGATGCTGACGGGTATGCCAAATGGGAATGCCCGTGGAGTCTAACTGTCAATTATTCTGTGAATTATGGTTATGGCGAATTTGATTATAATAAATTGGAGTATAAAGGAAAATTCACCCAAAACCTTTCTTTTTCAGGAAATATAAGACCTACGGCCAATTGGAATTTTTCAATTTCGGGTTCCTATAATTTTGACTTACATAAATTGGCTTACATGAACTGCACGATTTCCAGAGACCTGCATTGCTTCACAATGTCGGCTTCCTTTGTGCCGGTAGGACCCTATAAATCATATAATTTCCATATATCCGTCAAATCATCATTGTTGAAGGACTTAAAATATGACAAACGTTCTTCCACAAGCAATGGTATTCAATGGTATTAACCCAAAATTAATTTGCCTTTTTTAATAAAAATACCTAAATTTGTGGAAATTTAGGCGGAAGATGTCTGATGACAAACTAATTCAATCTCTTTCAATACTGCATCAAAAGATTGACAAGCTTATTGAACAGAGAAATAACCTTCAAGCCAGGATATTAATCCTTGAAAGTGAGAATAAAGAGTTAAAAGATATCATTGAGGCTGATAAACGTAAGTTAGCTAAAGCTGACCAAGACATTGAATTTCTGACAATGTCGCACAGAATCGCTGATACGCCTGAAAAGTTAATATCAGCAAGGCAACATATTTCCAAGCTGATAAGAACCATCGACAATTGTATCCGAATGATAAATGAGGATTGAAATGAAGGGTTCTGACAAAATAGAAATGACAATAAATATAGGCGGTGAAATCTTGACGCTTGAAACTCAATTCGAGAACCAGGATTTGGTGCGCGAGGCAGAATTTTCTGTCAGGCAATACTACAATAACACAAGAAGGAAATGGCCTGACAGCTCCGACAGAAAGATTCTGGCAATGGCTGCTTACCAATTTTCTTATTGGCGCCAAGAATTAATAAAAAATCAAAAAATGGCCATGGAGCTAATCAATAAAGAGCTCGGCCTTATTGATGATTCTGTTACATCGATGTAATCAATTGCAAGCCAATTGACTAAATTAAGTTTTCTATAAGTCTTTCTCCATTTCTCTTTTATCTTTGGAAATTGTCAACAAATTTGTAGACAATTAAATGACTTTTTATACTTAATGAAATAATATGGAAACTGCTATATGGATAATTATAGCCGTCGGAGCTGCCATTGTTGGTTACCTGATAGCTTTAATTCTTTCAAAAAAGAATGCCAGATCTTCAGCCAAGGTTATCATCGAGGAGGCTCGCATGGAAGCAAGTGTTTTAAAAGAGAAACAGTTGCTCAAGGCTAAAGAAGAAGAATTTAAAATAATTTCTGAAGCTGAAAAAACAGCTAACCAGAAATTACAAAAAATACAAGCCAATGAGAACCGTGCTCGCCAGAAGGAGCTTCAACTCAATCAGCAGCAAGGAGAATTGGCCAGAAGAAAAAATGAGCTTGATGCCAGACAATCTAATATTGAGCTACAGGAACAGGCCATTGTTGAAAAAAACAATGACGCAGATAAACTCCTGAGAAATGTTCGTGAAGAGTTGGAAAAAATTTCCGGTTTATCTGCAGAAGAGGCAAAGGAAAGATTGGTTGAAGGGCTTAAAGATGAAGCAAAGTCTGAAGCTGCCGGTTACATAAACGATATTATGGATGAAGCTCGGCTCACAGCTTCAAAAGAAGCCAAGAAAATTGTGGTGCAATCTATCCAACGGCTTGCTACTGAAGCAGCCGTTGAAAATTCTGTCACTGTCTTTCATATCGACAATGATGAAATTAAAGGTAGGATAATAGGCCGAGAAGGCAGGAACATCCGTGCCCTCGAAGCAGCCACAGGAGTAGAAATTATAGTGGATGACACACCTGAAGCTATCGTTTTGTCAGGTTTTGACCCGGTGAGAAGAGAAATCGCAAGATTAGCCCTGCATCAGCTTGTTGTTGATGGAAGGATACATCCGGCAAGAATTGAAGAGGTGGTGGCTAAAGTGAAAAAACAGGTTGAAGAAGAGATTATTGAAACCGGCAAAAGAACCGCGATAGATCTTGGCATTCATGGACTCCATCCGGAATTGATTAGAATGGTTGGTAAAATGAAATACAGATCATCCTACGGTCAGAATCTTCTCCAACATTCGCGGGAAACAGCAAACCTTTGTGCAATCATGGCATCTGAACTCGGTCTAAACCCCAAAAAGGCAAGACGTGCCGGACTATTGCACGATATAGGCAAAGTACCCGACGACGAGCCTGAATTGCCCCATGCGCTTTTAGGCATGACACTGGCTGAAAAATTTAAGGAGAAACCTGACATCTGTAACGCTATCGGCGCACACCATGAAGAGGTGGAACAAACGTCTCTGCTTGCCCCTATAGTGCAGGTCTGCGACGCCATTTCCGGTGCTCGACCCGGTGCAAGAAGAGAAATAGTGGAGGCTTATATCAAAAGATTGAACGATCTGGAGCAAATTGCCCTATCCTATCCGGGCGTATTAAAAACCTACGCTGTCCAGGCCGGACGTGAATTAAGAGTCATCGTAGGTGCTGAGCGCATCAGTGATGAAGAGACCGAAAAACTCTCATCGGAAATTGCAAAGAAAATTCAGGACGAAATGACATATCCCGGTCAGGTTAAAATAACTGTTATTAGAGAAACGAGATCTGTTGCATTTGCCAAATAATGCATTTTAATTTCAATGGATAAAGCCAATCACCATAAATTCATTAACGGTTGCCCGAGATGCCTCTATAATGGGAATTGTGATTCCTGTGGAAGAAAAGAACCAAGAGGCAAACTCAGTTCCACCGACTGGCTTTCAGATCTGCCGGCTGGAGATGATAATGTGGTGGAAGTGATTTTTAAAAATACTCGTGTCGGTTTCTATCGTAACGAGAACAATCTGGATTTAAAGATCGGGGATATTGTCGTGGTCGACGGAGCCCCGGGGTATGATATAGGCAAAGTCAATCTCACAGGCTATCTCGTAAAACTTCAACTACGTAAAGCAGGAACTAAAGCCATAAATGAGCTGAAACTTATCTATAGAAAGGCCACCGAGGACGATCTCATTAAGTTTGAAGAAGTGAGGTCTAAGGAACATTCAACCATGATAAAGGCCAGAGCTATTGCAGAAGACCTTGACCTGTCAATGAAAATTGGTGATGTAGAGTTTCAAGGTGATGGAGGGAAGGCTATTTTTTATTATATCGCTGACGAGAGAGTCGATTTTAGGAAACTAATCAGGATTCTTGCCGAAACCTTCAAGGTAAGGATTGAGATGAAGCAGATTGGTGCTCGCCAAGAGGCCGGAAGAATTGGTGGGATTGGTCCTTGCGGAAGGCCTTTATGCTGTTCCACTTGGCTTAACAAGTTTGTTTCTGTAGGAACGGGCGCAGCCCGAGTCCAGGATCTGTCGATGAATCCTCAAAAACTGGCGGGACAATGTGGAAAATTGAAATGCTGCCTCAATTATGAGATTGATTCTTATGCCGAGGCTCAAAAAGAATTGCCACCTAAAGATTTTATTCTTGAAACGCAAGATAATGCATACTATCTCTTTAAATCCGATATATTGAATAGAAAGCTCACCTATTCCACCGACAAACATGTTCCGGCAAATCTCGTCACTATAGATGCTTCAAGAGCGTTTGAAATTATTTCTTTGAATAAAAAAGGACACAAACCGGAATCATTGTCGGAGAAAATTGTAACCCCTGTTTCTTCAGAATACGGCGATATTATTGAGCAGGATAGTGTGACACGATTTGACAAGAAAGCAAAAAAGAAAAAACATAAAAAAGGGAAATCCGATAACAGAAACAATCTAAATGACATAAACAAATTGACAGGGTCGGCACAGGAAAATAAAAATTTCAAACATTTTGACCAAAATAATAATTCAAATCACAATAGGAATAAAAAGAAACCATGAAATTTTTTGCAGCCAAAGGCATAAAAAGTATTCTCCCACGCGGTTTTTTCGTGCTTACTCTGATGGCTGTCTCTGTGTTGTCATGCAGAAAATTTACACCAGTCACTTCTGATTTTGTTGTATTTGACCAACATGGACTCATTCAGGATAAAGATTATATATTGTCTTTATCCGACAGCATTCTGCATGCTTTTGAAAATAAACCGTGCACAATATCTTTGATTGTAAGATTCTCCTCAATAACACCGATTAAAGAACTGCCGCTTAAGATTGAATATCCTCTTTTCCCTGAGGGAACAATTAAAAATCTTGATATTGTGGTACCTTTCTACAATACAATCGAGAAAAATGATCTCAACGGTAAGTTCGGGGTCTTCCAAAAGATAATTCCGATAATTAACCATTATAAACTTGAGGAAGGTTTTTTCATAGCGTTTAAAACCTTAATCGCCGACACGAAAGGTGTCATGGATATTGGGCTGATGATAGAACCCGAATAAAATTTCTCTTTCGATGTTAATTTAACCTCTATCAGACATGGATCAATTAATCCCCGATCTTTTTAAATCTGAAATCAATCTACGCACTTCTAAAGTAGAACACTGGTTGACTGAATTTAATTGTGACTCCTTGCTCGTGGGAGGTAATGTCAATATTTATTATCTTACAGGAAGATTTTTCAGGGGTTATGTTTTCCTTCAAAAAGGGAAGAATCCTGTTTATTTCGTTGTTAAACCGGTCTTTTTCGAAAAAGAAAGTAATATAGAATTTATCCGTAAGCCTGAACAGATCCCCGATATCCTGAGTTCTTTGGGATTTAATCCCCCTGAGAAAGTGGGTCTGGAATTTGATGACTTGTCATATTCCGATGTGATCAGATTATCAAAATTATTTCCCGGAAGCGATATAATAAACGGCTCGACAATCTTGAAAAGAGCCCGGATGATAAAAACTGATTGGGAAATATCTCAACTACGTGAAGATGGCATTCATCATGTCAATGTCTATAAAAAGATAGCGAAATGTTATAAACCCGGAATGAGCGACCTCCAACTTCAAATAGAAATAG
>JAFLTM010000063.1 GCA_022509225.1 Muribaculaceae bacterium | reverse complement strand
CTTTGAATATGAAACACCCGGAAGTCTTGAATTGACTCAGATTCTAGGTTGTGTGGCCTATGTGCTTTTGATAGGATATTTCATCTGGGACAGCAAACGTGTAAAACTTAGAAAATAAGACTAATTTCAACCAAAAAAGGAGGGTGCCTGATTATAATTCAGACACCCTCATATTATTTTATCTTGTTTTTATCTTTTAAAGTAGGATCGTTTTGAATCAGCCATTGGGCAATTTGCACTGCATTAAGAGCAGCTCCTTTCTTAATCTGGTCGCCCACCGCCCATAGGGTGATGCCGTTTGAATTGCTAAGATCTTTTCTTATCCTGCCTACATAAACGGGATCTTTGCCGGTAACATCAAGCGGCATTGGATATTCTTTGTTTGCAGGTTTATCATTTAACACCACTCCCGGAGCTTTCTCCAATGCATCCTTCACATCCGAGATGTTAAGCGGAGATTCCGTTTCAAGCCATATTGCCTCACTGTGCGCTCTCAACACCGGCACTCTGACACATGTTGCACTGACTTGAATTGAATCGGAATGCATAATCTTACGTGTTTCATTATACATTTTCATCTCCTCTTTAGTGTAATCGTTGTCAGTGAAGACATCTACATGAGGAATTAGATTGAATGCGAGCTGATAGGCGAATTTATCAACAGTGGGTTCTTTCCCTTCTGCAATCTCTTTGAACTGACCGATCAATTCTTGCATTGCCGCTGCTCCGGCCCCACTTGCAGCCTGATAGGTTGCAACATGGACTCTCTTGATCGGTGAAAGTTTATTGATAGGATTTATCGCCACCACCATTTGAATAGTGGTGCAATTTGGGTTCCCTATGATATTCCTCGGTCTGTCAAGAGAATCTTTAGGATTAACTTCCGGCACTACGAGAGGAACGTCTGTATCCATTCGGAAAGCGCTGCTATTGTCAATCATAACGGTGCCATGACGGGTGATGATATCAGCAAACTTTTTTGAAGTGGAGGCACCTGCAGAAGTGAACGCAATATCCACTCCATTGAAATCAGAGTTTTCAGACAAAAGTTCCACTTTAATTTTGTTACCTCTGAATTCATATATACTTCCAGCGCTACGTTCAGAGCCAAAAAGCCTTAGTGAATTAATCGGGAAATTCTGTTCATCAAGCACACGCAATAATTCTTGACCCACTGCGCCACTTGCACCAACTATAGCGACATTCATAATCTCACTGTCTTCCTGAGGTTGTGACCTCGCGGTTAATTTTCTTTACAAGTCCCTGCAACACATTACCCGGTCCGAGTTCAATAAATTCATCGGCTCCGTCTGCAATCATTGCCTCCACGTCTTGAGTCCATCTGACGGGAGCAGTGAGTTGCTTTATCAAATTCTCTTTGATTTCCTGTGGGTTGGTGTGAGGTTTTGCATCCACGTTTTGATAAACCGGACAGACAGGCGTTGAGAATTGTGCGTTTTCAATAGCTTGCGCCAATTCTTCCTGAGCCGGCTTCATCAAGGGACTATGGAATGCGCCGCCAACTTTCAGTTTCATGGCTCTTTTTGCTCCGGCAGCAAGAAGCTTTTCGCAGGCCTTGTCGATTCCTTCATTCGTGCCGGAAATAACCACTTGGCCGGGACAATTATAATTTGCAGGCGCAACTACGTCATCAATTGATTCACATATTTCCTCAACCTTTTCGTCGGGCAAAGCCAACACGGCAGCCATTGTCGAGGGTTGAGCCTCGCATGCCTTCTGCATGGCCTGTGCACGTTTCGCAACAAGCTTAAGTCCCTCTTCAAAAGAGAGTGCACCGGCAGCCACCAAAGCTGAGAATTCACCTAAGCTGTGACCAGCCACCATGTCAGGCTTGAATTCATCTCCGAGACTTTTAGCAAGCAAAACACTATGAAGGAATATGGCAGGTTGTGTCACTTTGGTCTGTTTAAGGTCGTCTTCAGTGCCGTTAAACATCAAATCAGTGATTCTGAATCCAAGTATATCGTTTGCTTTTTCAAAAAGTTCTCTTGCTTCAGCATTATTATCATAGAGGTCTTTACCCATTCCAACGAATTGAGCTCCTTGACCAGGAAAAACGTATGCTCTCATTTTTACTTATATTTAAAGTTTAGTTGATTATATTTTGTGCAAAGGTATAGAAAAATCAGCTTATGCCAACCGGTCCCTCTCGCAAAATTGAAGGAGCGGTTTCAGTGCAGTCAACAATTGCCGAGGGAGTGAGTTGCCCATCGTTGCCCAGCACTATTATATCAACCTGATTTTCATATTCTTCTGCTATAAGTTCAGGGTTTGTTCCATAGTCTTCGTCCTTATATCTGATTGAAGTTGATAAAAGAGGGTTCCCCAATGCAGACACTATAGCTTTAACGGATTGACAGGCGGGTATTCTCACACCTACAACTTTTCGGCCTTTAAAAGCCCTTGGCAAAGAAGAGGCTGCCTTAAACAGGAAGGTGAATGGCCCCGGAACATTGTCTTTCATTAATTTATATGAGGAGTTGTCGAATTTTGCAAACTCCGAGACCATTGAGATCCCGTCGCATATTATTGACAGATGAGATTTCTCAGGATTAATACCTTTCAATTTGCAAACTTTCTCAATCGCTTTAGGATTAAGTGCATCACAAACAATGGCATACAGTGTGTCGGTAGGCACAATAGCCACCCCTCCGTTTTTCAGGGTATCTACAACATGATCCAACTGTTTGCCTGAAAGTTCGTCATTATAAATCTGTATCTTTTCCATTTTCTAAATTTTCTTTTCGGTTGCACGTTTCAGAGAGTGAACAGCCACAGCAGCAATCCCTTTTTTTCTTTTTTTTACCAAAAAGCCTAAATATCAAAGCCATAAGGATTATGAGCAAAATTAATCCCACCACAGAATATTGAAAAATAAGATTGGCTGAATATTGTTGTGTTGATTCCATCATTTCTTTGATTTTCCGGTGGTTCCACGTTTTTTCTTTTCAGGAAGCGCCGCTATTTTTTCAATCCCTGAATCCCGTAAAACGGCCATTGTTATTTGTTCAACCATATCTTTGATCTCATCAATAAACTTTTGAGCTTCATACTCTCCTTTCTCAATGAGTCTTAGTTTTCCTTCCCAAATACCGGTTAGGCGCGGGCTTTTCAATAAATCATCTTTTATTAACGACAAGAGATGTATTGCATCCGGAGTGGCTTTTAACGACTTTCTTGTCTTTTCTATATACCCTCTTTTATAGAGAATCTCTATAATTGCAGCCCGTGTTGAAGGCCTGCCGATTCCATTGGCTTTCAATGACTCTCTCAAATTTTCGTCGTCAACAAAATTGCCGGCGGTCTCCATGGCTTTCAGGAGGGTTCCTTCGGTGAAATATTTTGGTGGCTGTGTTGTTTTCTTTATCAATTTTGGCTTATGTGGGCCCGATTCTCCAATATTGAATTCAGGAATCGAATGATTTTCATCCTGTTCATCGGTCTCCAAATCAAGATCATTGAAAACGCTTTTCCATCCCGGTTCGATTGTTTCCTTGCCGGAGGCTTTAAACTGATATTTGCCACATTTTGCAGCCACATTTGTTTGATGGAATGTGAAGTCAGGATAGAATATGGCAATGAATCTTTTTGCAATCAGATCAAAAACATTGAGTTCATTTTCAGAAAGATTTGTTAGCGAACCTGCACCTGTCGGTATTATGGCATGATGATCTGTTATCTTTGAATTATCGAAAACCTTTTTACTTTTCCTGAGTTTCTCACCACGTAACGGATCCAAGAATTGTTTATAGCCAGAAAGAGAATTTAAAATCTTACCGCAAGTCTTGAATACATCTTCCGGAAGATAGGTGGTGTCGACACGAGGATAGGTGGTGATTTTCTTTTCATAAAGAGACTGGGCTATCTTCAGGGTTGTCTCGGCGCTAAGATTCAACTTCTTGTTGCATTCTACTTGAAGTGATGTCAGATCAAAGAGCTTAGGAGCTGATTCCTTTCCGGTTTTTTTTGAGATGTCAGTTATTTCAAGCTGTAGATCTTTAATTTCATTGATAACTTTTTCGCCGCTTTCTTTGATATCAAATTTTTTACCGGAATAAGAAAATGGGATAGACTTATATAATGTTTTTAGCTCCCAATAGTCTTTAGGAATAAAATTTTCTATCTCATGTTGTCGATTGACTACTAAAGCCAAAGTGGGAGTCTGGACTCTACCAATTGATAGGATACGACCTTTTTCTCCATATTTAAGTGAATAGAGTCTCGTGGCATTCAATCCTAAAACCCAGTCACCAATCGCCCTGCATAGCCCCGCCATATAAAGTGGTTCAAGATCTTTTTCAGGTCTTAGGTTTGCAAAACCGGCCTTTATTGCTTCATCAGTCATGGAATTTATCCAAAGTCGTTTCACCGGTTTTTTGCATCCGGCTTTCTGCATGACCCATCTTTGTATGAGTTCACCCTCCTGGCCTGCATCGCCGCAATTTATTATTTCATCGCTTTTAAGTATTAAGTCGGCAATGACTTGAAACTGCTTCCTGTAGGAGTCGTTAGAGATAAGCTTTATGCCAAATCTTGGAGGAATCATAGGTAAAGCTGAAATCGACCAGTTTTTCCAATTGGGAGAATAGTCGGATGGTTCTTTCAGGCAACAAAGATGGCCGAAGGTCCATGTCACATAATAACCGTTACCCTCAATATAACCTTCTTTACGGTTAGTTGCTCCTAAAATCCTGGCAATGTCTCTCCCGACACTTGGTTTCTCAGTGATACAGAGTATCATCCTTCTGTGGTTTTAGCTTCTTTCCAAAGAGCCTCCATTTCATTGAGACTCATGTCTTTTAGATTTTTCCCGGCTTCCTTCGCTTTGCTTTCCAAATAAGAAAATCTCCTGATAAATTTTCTATTAGTCTTTTCCAATGCATTTTCCGGATTCACACCATAGAGTCTCGCAGCATTAACAACAGCAAAGAGGAGGTCGCCGAATTCTTCCTCTCTTTTCCTTATGTCGCAGTTTTTAATTTCTTGTTCCACCTCTGCGGTTTCTTCCTTCACCTTATCCCAAACTTGTGAAGGCTCTTCCCAGTCAAAACCCACATTGGCAGCTTTTTCTTGAATCCTATTTGACTTGATAAGTGCCGGCAACGCTTCCGGAACTCCGGCAAGCACTGTTTTGTTGCCTCCTTTCTCTTTCAATTTGATTTGTTCCCAATTTTTGGAAACCTCCTCAGGTGAATCGGCACTTACATTGCCATAGATATGTGGATGGCGGAAGATTAATTTATCAGTCAACGAATTACATACGTCGGCAATGTCGAATTCGTCTTTTTCTGATGCAATCTTGGAATAGAATCCCACGTGCAGCAAAACATCGCCAAGTTCCTTCTTTATGTTTGCGGTGTCACCCTTAATGAGGGCGTCTGCTAATTCATAAACTTCTTCAATGGTATTCGATCTCAAAGACTCATTTGTCTGTTTTGCATCCCAGGGACATTTTTCCCGCAAATTGTCGAGAACGGTAAGAAAATTCCCGAATGCCTCTTTTTTTTCTTCTAATGAATGCATCTCTTAAATATATTTTGATTACAAAGTTACTTAGTTTTACCAGATAATTTATAACTTTGTAAACTGAATAAAAAGGCAAATTCATAAAAAAACGTGAAATAAGCGTTTTGGAAAAATTAATAGATCCCATAAAGGCAAAAGAATTACATGGACTGATTGAAAGAAACAATCAGATAGTTTTGACATGCCATGTGCGGCCGGACGGAGATGCTGTCGGCAGCACGCTTGCCTTATGGAATCTTTTGAAAAAATGTGGTAAACATCCTGTGGTCATTGTACCTGACAAACCGCCGCTGAGTCTTTCTTTCCTGCCCGGATTCAGAGAAATCGGTATTTACACATCCCATAAGGAATATTGCGAAAAAACAATAGAAGAGGCGGAGCTTCTGATTTGCTGTGATTTTAACGTTTTATCAAGGCTTGACTCGATCGCCCCTATTGTTGAGGCATCAAAAGCTGTCAAGGTATTGGTGGACCATCATACCGAACCCGGTAATTTTGCCGACCTGACCATATCATATCCGAAAATGTCATCAACCTGTGAACTGGTATTCAGACTGATAGCGGCGATGGGATTGTATTGTGACGTTGATACTGATTGCGCCACCTGCCTGTTGACAGGGATAATAACAGACACTCGTAACTTTACCGTAAATGTAAGGAACAATGACCTTTATGAAATCCTTATGCGTCTATTGGAAAAAGATGTAGATAAGGAGAGGATTTTAAAGGAAGCCATCATTTCGCGAAGTCTCAACAGCTTACGTCTTGAAGCTTTTGCATTGTCGGAGAAGCTTGAAGTCTTCAATGAGCATAAAGCAAGTCTCATCACGCTTTCTGCAGAGGAATTGAAACGTTTCGATTATGAAAGAGGTGACACCGAAGGATTGGTCAACAGACCATTGGAAGTCAGAGGAATGGTGTATTCAATTTTTATGAGGGAAGATAGCGACTGCATAAAAATATCAGCAAGAAGCAATGACGGTTTCCCGGTGTCGGAGATATGTAAAACCCTGTATGGGGGTGGAGGACATATTCAGGCTGCAGGAGCTGAATTTCATGGAAGCCTAAAAGAATGTAGAGAAATTTTTGTTTCAAATATGTCGGACTTTGACAAGTATATGAATCCTAAATTAAGGAATAATAGAAATTAGAATGCAAAAAAAGAATATGATTAGAAATATAGTAAGCAGTATTCTGCTTTTGGCATTAGTTGGTATAACCTCATGCAGCAAGACTCAAAGTTACTCCGAACTGTTAAGAGATGAGGAAGAGGCGGTTAACTGGTTTCTTGCACAAAAGAATGTGGCACTGGAAATTCCTAGTGATTATAAAGATTTTGTCAGTGTTGAAACTATGGGGGAGGATGCCCCTTTCTACAAACTTGATGCCGACGGTTATGTTTATATGCAGGTTGTCAAGGCAGATTTTTCAGAAATGGTCGACGAGGGAGATCTCGTCTATTTCAGGTTTAATCGCGAGAATATAAGCTATCTCTACCAAGGAATAGAATCCACAATAAGCGGCAATGGCGATTACCTGGCAAATGGCGCCACAAGTTTCATATATAAAAACACATATCTCTCATCGACAACAACGTGGGGCACGGGTATTCAGATGCCGTTGACATATATGGGTTATAATTCGGAAGTGAATCTGGTGCTGAGAAGTTACTATGGTTTCACCGACGAGCAATCTACATGTGTGCCCTATATAATTAATCTTAAATATTTCAAGCCGGAATATTAACTTTAAAACATAATATCAAAACTTAAAAACATGTCATTAATCAAATCAATATCTGGAATAAGAGGGACTATCGGGGGGCAACCCGGAGTTGGTCTGAGCGGTGTGGATATCGTGAAATTCACTTCTGCCTATGCACAATTCCTTCGTAAACAGAACCACCCTTCTAATAGGGTAGTTGTGGGTCGGGATGCAAGAATTTCAGGCAAGATGGTGGAACATCTTGTTGTGGGTTCTTTAATGGCTATGGGTTTTGATGTTGTGAATATCGGACTTGCCACCACCCCCACTACTGAAGTGGCAGTAACGGGGCTGAATGCTTGCGGAGGCATTATAATCACAGCAAGTCACAATCCAAAAGAATGGAACGCACTTAAACTCTTGAATTCCGATGGAGAATTCCTGTCGGATGCCGAGGGTAAAGAAGTGATAGCCATTGCGGAGGCGGATAGTTATGAATATGCTCAGGTTCTTGAATTGGGTCATGAAATAAAAGATGAAACATGGACTGACAGACATATCGAGCTTGTGAAAAATCTTCCGTTGGTTGATTGCAACGCTATAGGAAAGGCAGATTTCACAGTCGCCATAGATGCTGTTAATTCTGTTGGTGGAATTGTCATCCCACGTTTACTTAAATCATTGGGCGTTAAAAATATAATTGAATTAAATTGTGAGGCTACGGGTAAATTTGCCCATAATCCGGAACCGATACCGGAGAACCTTACTGAAATTTCGAGAGTTGTAAAAGAAACAACAGCCGATGTGGGTTTTGTGGTGGATCCCGATGTAGATAGGCTTGCCATTGTTATGGAAAATGGCGATATGTTTGTAGAGGAATACACCCTTGTGTCAGTGGCCGATTATGTGTTAGGTAAGACACCAGGCGCAACTGTTTCTAATTTGAGCAGTTCAAGGGCATTGGCTGATGTAACCCGCAAGCATGGGTGTGACTACACGGCATCTGCCGTGGGTGAGGTGAATGTTGTAACTCAGATGAAGAAAACAAATGCAGTTATTGGCGGCGAGGGAAACGGTGGAGTCATTTATCCCGAACTGCACTATGGCCGTGATGCGCTTGTGGGAATAGCCCTTTTCCTGACCCATCTTGCTAACAAAGGCAAAAAGGTGAGTGAACTTAAGAAAGAGTATCCACAATATGCAATAGTGAAGAATAAGATATCCCTGACACCCGATATCGATATTGATCTTCTTCTTTCAAAACTTAAAGAAAGATATAAAGAGGAAAAAATAACCGATATCGATGGAGTCAAGATAGACTTTGCCAACGGTTGGGTTCATCTTCGTAAATCGAATACAGAGCCTATAATCAGGATATACAGTGAAGCCGCCACTACGGCTGAGGCAGAATCACTGGCACAGAATGTTAAAGACTTTGTCAACACTTTAATTTGATTAAGTAGGTTTTAATTGCTGATGCTTAAAAGATTTTTCTTAAACGCACTCTCTTCCTTTCTTGGTGCCTGGATTGCACTTGTGCTATTCGGTGTTGTTGCCGTTTTGGTTATTTTGGGAATGGTGACAAGACTGGGAATGTCGCAAAACGACAACCAGAATGTGAGCAAGAACAGCGTGATGGTAATTAATCTCTCCGGCGAAATAACTGAACATGAAATTCCGGTTGAGCTTGATTATAATTCACTGTTACTTGGGAACATTGTAAAAAATCAGACCTTGAGCGAATTGGTGGCTGCCATCGGCGCTGCATCGAAAAACAGCAATATAGATGCAATTTATCTAAAATGCGGTGTATTGGTAGCATCTCCGGCCACCCTCAACGCCTTAAGAAATGCATTGATCACATTTAAAGAAAGCGGGAAGAAGATCATTGCCTATGGCGATGTAATGACTATGGGAGATTATTACATAGCATCAGTGGCGGATGACATTTGTTTAAATCCAGGAGGAAAGATCTTGTTGCAGGGTCTTGGAGGTTTTTCCTTGTTCTATAAAGGGTTGCTTGATAAGTTGGGAATAGAGGTGCAGATGGTGAAGGTGGGCACTTTCAAGTCGGCAGTCGAACCCTATGTAAACACGGAGATGAGTGCACCCGCACGTGCACAACTTGATACCCTTTACGGAAATATGTGGGATTTCATTCTGGAAGGGATCTCTCAAAATCGCGAGACACTTACTCCCACAAAAATTGATAGTCTTGTAGGAAAGGATTTTATCTTCATAAGGAACGCTGAAAAAGATCTTCGAAGCGGGCTTATAGACCATCTTTATTATGAGCGAAGCATGGATAGTGTAATAGCTTCAGCAATAGGAAAGGATAAAGATGACATAAATTTTGTAGCTCCATCGCTGCTTGTGGGTCAAGAAGATTTTGCAATCGGACAGAAATCAACCAATCAGATAGCAGTGTTATATGCCTGTGGAGAAATTCTTGACGGGGGAGGTGCCACCACTATTAATTATGAGAGATATGTTCCTATAATCACAGGGCTGGCTGACGATAACAATGTGAAAGGAATGGTTCTCAGAGTTAATTCACCAGGAGGGTCAGTGTTTGGCAGCGAACAAATAGGGGAGGCACTCGATTATTTCCAGTCAAAAGGGAAACCTTTGGCAGTTTCCATGGGTGATTACGCTGCTTCAGGAGGCTACTGGATCTCTTGTTGTGCTAACAAAATATTTGCAGATCCATTGACAGTCACCGGTTCTATAGGCATATTCGGTCTTATCCCGAATATAGAGGGACTGATGAAAAAAATAGGTTTGCATGCAGAAATAGTATCCACCAATCCGGATGCATTATTCCCCACACTTGTGAAACCGATGAATCCGGCACAACTGCAAGCGATGCAGGAAATGGTGGAGGAAGGTTACGACATGTTCGTGTCACGGGTTGCAAAGGGAAGAAATCTAAGCAAGGATGAAGTGAGACGTATTGGAGAGGGAAGAGTCTGGGATGCCAGGACTGCCATGAAAATTGGTCTTGTGGATTCATTAGGAAGCCTGCAGGATGCAATTGAATGGATTGCAAAGGATCTGGAAATTGCTAATTACGGGGTTACATATTATCCTAAACTCGACAATTCTATCTGGAGCCTTCTTCCGGAATTGTTGGAAATGAAACAGCACTTCAGTTTGCCGGCAGAACTCACCAAGGAAATATCATTGGGTTCATGGATTAAAATCACCAACTTACTCAACCAATATCCGTTGCAAGCAAGGATGCCGGAGATTAATGTGGGTTTTAATTATAGGGAGATAGTTGATTTCTAATAGAACCAGACACGTGAAAACAACCGGAGAAAAAATAATGATATTTATGCTCACCCCATTGTCATGGATTTATGGGGCAGTGATGGGTATAAGAAATTGGTTGTTTGAGAATAAGTTATTAAAATCAAATGAATATGACGTGCCTCTGATAGGTGTGGGCAACCTCACGGTTGGAGGTGCAGGAAAAACACCTCATGTGGAATATATAGTTAG
>JAFLTM010000062.1 GCA_022509225.1 Muribaculaceae bacterium | reverse complement strand
CTTGCCAATGCTTCTTCCGGTGTCAGTATCTCTGCGGTGTCAATCTTTTTGAAGGTAACCGGCTCACGCATAATGTCAGCCTTTGTGGTCTATGTGCCGTCAAGGGTTTCAATGGTAAAGACCTTCAATCTCAACCAATCGCAAGTCAGGATTGTGTCTGCAACACCCGATTGCAAAAGACAAAACAATAATCAGGACCGTTGCCTTAGTAAATTTCATAATTCGAATTTAATGAAATCATGTGTTTGCAGCAAATCATATTAATCCGTGTAATCACAAAAAGAAAACCCCGCAACGAATTGCGGGGGTAATCTCAATTATGTTCAATACCAATGAGTGGATTGAACCTATGCATTTAATCAGAACCAACGTGAATAAGCGAAGTCCATACGGTGCGGGAGATCCTTGTTTTTAGGATACATTCTCAATGAATATCGGAAGGCACCCACGTTCTCAAGCTTGTGATCATATTCATAGGTATACACATCTCCTTCATGTGTCACAACTTTCAATGGAACGGTACCTACGAATTCAGCCTCTCCATCATGGTCGCGATATTTCACAAGTTCCACACCTATCGAGTCCCCAAGACCATTAGTGTCTATCACGCATTTCACATAGATAGAATTTCCGGATTTCAAGGCTGTTCCGCCTGCTGTCTGGCCGTCGTTTATATCAACACTTAAAATCTTGATATCGTGCCATCTTGACACAACGTTCTCTTTCCATGCCACAATTTCACGAGCCTTGGCATAATCATTCTTCTTGAGTTTCTCAGAACGTTTTGATTCCGGAACATACAGTCTGGAAATATAATCATCGAGCTGACGTTTCATTGTGAAATGAGGCGCGATATTCCCTATTGAACGTTTGATACGATCAATCCATTCGGGACTGTAGCCTTTATAATTCTTCTTGAAATATAAGGGAACAATTTCATTCTCAAGCATTGAATAAATAGTGGCTGCATCAAGACGGTCTTGCTGCGACTGGTCGCTGTAGGTGCGTTTTTCTGTCAAAGCCCAACCTGCCATCTCGTCAAACTTGTAGCCTTCATACCACCAACCGTCAAGAACTGAGAAATTAAGCACTCCGTTCATTTCTGCTTTCTCACCGGATGTGCCGGAAGCCTCAAGAGGACGGGTGGGTGTGTTCAACCATATATCCACTCCGGAAACAAGACGTTTGGCCACTATCATGTTGTAATCCTCAAGGAAGATTATCTTACCGAGGAACTGCGGCATCTTGGAAATCTCAACAATCCGCTTGATAAGACCTTGGCCGGCTCCGTCTGCCGGGTGAGCTTTTCCTGAGAATACGAACTGAACAGGGTATTTCTCGTTATTTACTATCTTGGCCAACCGGTCGAGATCAGTAAAAAGTAGATGAGCCCTTTTATAAGTTGCAAATCTTCTTGCAAATCCAATTATGAGGGCATCCGGATTGATTTTCTCCAAAATATTCACCACGGCACCGGGGTCTCCTTGGTTTTTCAGCCATTTTTCTTTAAAGTCCCTTTTTACAAAATTCACAAATTTGTGTTTAAGGGTCATTCGCATGTTCCAAATCTCTTCATCAGGCACTGAGAAAATACCTTTCCATGCTTCGGGGTTACTCTGATCCTCAAACAGTTTTTGTCCGAGATGTTGGGCATAAAAAGCTTTCCATTCGGAGGCTGCCCATGTGGGCATGTGAACACCGTTTGTCACATAGGTTACATGTGATTCAGCCGGTCCGTAACCTTTCCAAACACCTGCAAACATTTTCTTTGACACTTCACCGTGAAGCCAGCTCACACCGTTAGCTTCCTGACAAGTGTTAAGTGCGAACACACTCATTGAGAATTTTTCGGGAGTATCCGGATTTTCACGACCCATATTCATTAGGTCTGTCCATGAAATTCCAAGTTTGGCCGGATATTCACCAAGATATTTTCCAAGCAGGCTCTCTTCAAAATAATCATGGCCTGCAGGAACCGGGGTGTGGACGGTGTAAAGCGAACTTGCCCTCACGACTTCTAAAGCCACGTTGAAGGGAAGATGTTCATCCTGAACATAATTGACAAGACGCTGAAGATTCAGAAGTGCCGCATGGCCTTCATTGGCATGGTATATGTCTGTCTTGATTCCAAGTTTGTTCAGCATATACATTCCTCCTATACCAAGAAGATATTCCTGCTTCATCCTGTTTTCCCAGTCTCCTCCATAAAGCTGATGCGTTATGGAACGATCATATTCAGAATTCATATCAAAATCGGTGTCAAGCAGATAAAGGCACATCCTGCCTACATTCACTCTCCACACATGGCTATAAATGATTCTACCGGGATAAGGGACTTCCAATATCATGGGTTGGCCATCCTCTCCCATAACCTGCTCTATTGGAAGCTGCTCGAAATTCTGAGGCTCATAATTTGCCACCTGCTGACCGTCGATTGAAAGAGACTGGGCAAAATATCCGTAACGATAGAGGAATCCGACAGCTGTCATTCTAACGCGACTGTCTGAAGCCTGTTTGATATAGTCGCCTGCCAATACGCCCAAACCACCGGAATATATTTTCAAGCAATTACAAAGCCCGTATTCCATAGAAAAATATGCAACCGACGGAATGTCTGTGCGCATCCTTTCACTCATGTATTCCTTATAGTCAGCATAGACTTTTTTTATCCTCTGCATCATTTCCGGATCCTTACGCACCTCGTTAAGTCTTGTCGACCTTATGCGTTGGAGAAGCATTACGGGGTTCTCACCCACCTGTCTCCAAAGATCATGGTCTAAATCACGGAAAAGATTTTTTCCTTCACTGTTCCAGACCCACCATAGATTTTTCGACAACTCCTCAAGAGGTTTCAACTCTTTTGGAAGATTGGCACTTACAGTAAGACTGCGCCACACCGGCTCATTCGTGTTACTTACCTGCAATTTCATATTTGTAGTTTTGATTACTATTATTTTCTTATTCTTTCATTTCTTCTCTCTGAAGCAATTCGGAACGCTTTATAATAATTCTCTATAAAGTATTTCCAATCTGCTTTTTCAGAAGTTTGCATTGCTGCTTCTGATGCCACTTGCCTCTCCTTTTTGGCGGCATCAATAAATTCCAATATCTGTCCTGCAATTTTTTGCAAGGCTTCTTGATAATTAGAATCTGTCCTTTCCACTACCTTGACACCCGTCTTGAAAAGGGAATTTTCATGTTCAGACAAAATCCACTGACCGAACCCGCTTTTATCCGATGTAATCGTGGGGATACCGAAAGCAATACTTTCCAATGGTGTGTAGCCCCAAGGTTCATAATAAGATGGGAACACTGTAAGATCAAGTGCCGGAAGTAAATCATAGTAAGAAATATTCACAATCCCGTCTCCACCATTCAAATAACAGGGAACATAGATCACACTGATGTTTGTTCCGAAACTATGCTGACTTTCAAGAGCCCGGATTCGTGAGGCAACAGCATCGGTGTCCATGTTGTTAAGATAATGGGTGATATAATCGGGGATTGTTTCATCAATCTTTTTCTTTGAACTCATTAACTCTTCAATAGGACTGTTAACCCATGCCGGCACAAGAATTAAGGCTATAACATCGTATGGTGAGCCCATCCCTGATAACGCAGAGAGCGAATCAAGAAATATGTCAAGTCCTTTGTTTCTATATTCATTCCTTCCGGATGTTGCAACTATAACCGTGTCGGCAGATTTGAACTTTCTTTGCTTCAACTTTCCGGCTATTTTAAGAAGCCTTTCTCTTCCGTTTTTCCTTAATATCTTATATTTATCTCCGCCGGGCACGAAATCCGGTTCAAATCCGTTTGGTGTTACCACCTGTGGATAAATTTCAAGTAATTGTTCTGATTCTTTTGCTGTGATTTCACTAACTGCAGTAAAACAATCTGCATTATGGGCAGCTTTCTTTTCAAGACTATGTTTGGCCTGCATGTTGAGTTCGCCGGCCATCTGGTCGCCGTTATACCCATGAAAATAATCATAAAGCGGCTTGCCGTTCCCACAGATACTCCTACCGATACTGGTGGCATGTGTCGTGAAAAGTGTTGCTGCAAGAGGCTGTTTCCATTGCAGATATAGCAATCCCATCCCGGTTGTCCATTCATTGAAATGGGCCGTTACTTTCTTCATGTCAATGGAAAGATGGGCAGCCAACTTCATAATCACTATGGAAGCCGCTATAGAAAATGCACATCCCTCTCGATAGTCGCCATACTCATGCATCGAATCCACCCCATATAGTTCCCACATTTTTGCAAATATGGCATTAAGATATGGGTAAACTCCTTTGAATCCTACTAAAATGACTTGTGGCGAACCCGGGATATTCCATCTTCCGGTCTTAATTGTGATATCAAATTCGTCAATAGCTGTTGAAGAGAAATTTTTTAAAAGACATTTGTCTTCAATGAAAAATGGAGAGGGAGATATATCCGACCAGACATCGGGACCTATAAACACTAACTTGTCATCGAAAGCCTCTTTCAACACTCTTGCTTTTGTTGACAATACTGTGTAAATTCCTCCGATTTTATTACATACTTCCCAGCTGGTCTCCACCAGGAGGTCTATTGATTTTTGCTCTTCAATATTTGCAACTGACATAATGAGTTTTTTCTGATTCAATCATTTGCATATTCATAAAACTGCAAATGATTTGACACGACCCATGATTAATGCAAAATTAAATAAAAAAAGGATAACAATCCTTATTTGAGTGGCTTAAACTTATGCTCACTCCTCTTACATTCTTAACTTAATGAAGGCACCGGTGATTCTTTCTCTTTTGTTCTTGAAAAAAAGCGATCTATTATCAGGGAGAGTGCCCCGTCTCCGGTAACATTGCAAGCAGTCCCAAAGCTATCCATTGTAATATAAAGAGCGATTATCAAAGCATTATCGGCATCTGAGAATCCCAATATGGAAGACAACAAACCTAAAGCAGCCATAATTGCCCCACCGGGCACTCCCGGCGCGGCAACGAGAGTGATACCCATCATCGCGATGAAATAAAGGAACATTGGGAAATCAAAAGACATGCCATGCGTCATCATTAGAGCAAGTGAACAGGCCACAATCTTCAATGCACTGCCTGACAAATCAATTGTTGCACACAGAGGTATAGTGAACCCTGCAATTTCTTTGTCAACTCCCATTTTTATTGTCTGACGTAGGGTCACCGGAATTGTGGCTGCCGAAGATTGGGTGCCCAAGGCTGTGAAATAAGCAGGCATCATAGCCCATAACAACTTGAAGGGATTTTTGGAGCCTCTTGAAAAAAATGCCCCGATCACATATAGAATCAATAGCCACACTATATGCAATACAAAAATTATAATTATGATTTTGAAGAAAGTAGAAAGCATTGATGCGACTTCCCCCGTAAACGCCATATTCATAAAGATCCCAAAAATATAAACGGGGAGAAGGGGCACTATTATCTTCGTTATCACACGCGACACGATTTCGCGAAACTCAATCATTATGTCGAACAATACTTTTCTTGTCGATTTGATGACTGTCACGCCTGCACCAAGAACAAACGATAAGACCAAAGCGCTCATTATATCCATGAGCGGTGGCATCGGAATAGTGAAATATGGTGTTATGCTTTCTCCATTTGAAACAACTTCCGAAGCACTGATTTCCGATCCAAGAAAAATCGGAAAGAATGTGACACTTGTGAAGTAGCTTAATATCCCCGCACCCACTGTCGCTGAATATGACAAGAGGATTGTAACGGCAAGCAACTTTCCAACCCCTTTTCCAATCTCACCTATTGCAGGAGCTACAAATCCGATTATTATCAGAGGGATGCAAAACGAGAGGAAATTACTGAAAATCGAATTAAAGGTAACAAACCCTCTGACAAGCCACAAAGGGAAAAACTGACCGCAGAAAATGCCCGAAAGCACTGCGATCAGTATCCATGTCAAAAGATTAACCTTTATTTTCTTATTTATTTTCAATCTCTGCCTGCGCCGAAAAATCTTAATATAAAGAGGAACAGGTTTATGAAATCCAGATAAAGGTTCAACGCACCCATTGTTGCCAGTTTATCGGCCATCTGAGGCTCAAGATTGGCAGCAGACAGTCTCTTAACCATCTGTGTGTCATACGCCGTCAATCCGGTGAAAAGCAATACTCCCACTATCGATATAACCCATTCAAGACCTGAACTCTTCAGAAATATGTTCACGACAATGGCTATAATAAGACCCCATAAAGCCATGAACATATAAGTGCCAAACTTTGTCAAGTCTCTTTTAGTGAAATATCCGTAGATCGACATCGCACCGAATGTGCCTGCCGTAATGAAGAAAGTATAAACGATGGTCCCAAGCTTGTAAATTATGAAAATTGGAGCAAGCCAAATTCCCATCGCAGCTGAAAATATACAGAATAATAAAAGACAGGTGGATGTTGACATTTTTGTCAGTCTGGCAGGGATAACAAAAGCCATCACAAGCATTCCGATAAATAATCCCCAGAACACAACCTGATTCTGGAAGAAAAATTGAATTGCAGCCGGACTTGACGCAACGCCTAAAGCACAGAACGCTGATATCAACATTCCAATAAACATCCTGAAATACACCCTTTTCATAACCGAATTGGTCTGGGTGTAAACAGCATTATGACCGTAGTACGGCGGAGGTGTCATGTTTTGATTACCGTATTCCATTTATATCAATTTTAATTTGTTTTCAATTAGTTAGACATCACAAACTATGCCAAGTTTATTTAAAAAGCATGGTTTCACATCCTTTCAGGCATTTCCATACCTAACAGGCCGACTCCCTGCTTTAAAATCCGGGCAACCTCTCTTGAAAGAATCAGCCTGAAATCTTTTGTTTTTTCATTACCTTCCTTTAGAATCGGATAGTCATGATAAAACTGATTGTACTCTTTCGCCAATTCATAGCAATAATTTGCTATAAGAGCCGGCGAATAATTATTACCTGCCTCTTCTACGACTTGAGGGAATTGTGATAGCTTTTGAATCAACGCCGCTTCTTTTTCATTAGGCGTTACATCTTCATCTATTTCTTTCACTGACTCTGCTGCCCTTCTAAGTATTGAACGTATGCGGGCATAGGTGTATTGTAAAAAAGGACCCGTATTTCCATTAAAATCTATCGATTCCTTTGGATTGAACATCATATTTTTCTTGGGATCTACCTTCAAAAGGAAATATTTCAAAGCCCCGAGACCAACTTTGCGAGCTATTTCTTCTGCCTCCTCTTGATTCATATCGGCAAATCTCTCCACCGATGCTTCTTTTGCAGATTGAATCATGTCGGCAATCAAATCGTCGGCATCAACAACCGTACCCTCTCTTGATTTCATTTTCCCTTCAGGCAATTCCACCATGCCATAGGAAAAATGGGTGAGATCCTTACCCCATTTGAATCCAAGTTTATCCAAGATAAGCGACAACACCTGAAAATGATAATTCTGCTCATTGCCGACCACATATATCATTTTATCAATTGGATAGTCTTTAAAACGCAATTTGGCGGTGCCTATATCCTGGGTCATATACACGGAGGTGCCGTCGGATCGGAGCAAGAGCTTATGGTCAAGACCATCTTCCGTAAGGTCTGCCCATACCGAACCATCCGCTTTCCTATACATTATCCCCTTGTCTACCCCTTCCAGAACAAGATCTTTCCCTTCCAGATAAGTGTCTGACTCATAATATATCTTGTCAAAGCCAACTCCCAATTTCTTATAGGTTTCATCGAAACCTTCATACACCCACGAATTCATGGTTTTCCATAAATCCTTAACTTCGGGATCTCCGGCCTCCCATTTCCTTAACATATCTCTCGCCTCCTCCATTAAGATTGATTGAGCTTCCGCTTCCTCAATAGTCTTCCCGGATTTCGTCAATTCGGCAAGTTCATCTTTATAATGCCGGTCAAATTCCACATAATAATCTCCGATAAGATGGTCACCCTTCTTTCCCGAACTCTGCGGAGTCTCACCCTTTCCCCATTTTTTCCATGCAAGCATAGATTTACATATATGGATGCCCCGGTCGTTGACTATATTGGTTTTTACGACACGATGACCATTTGCCTCAAGAATCTTTGCCAGGGAATAGCCAAGCAAATTGTTTCTCACATGCCCCAAATGCAAAGGTTTATTTGTGTTTGGCGACGAATATTCCACCATCACCAATTTGGAATAATTACCGCTTTTTTTGAATCCGTACTCATCATCAGCAGCTATATCTTTTAGCACATTCACCCAATAAGAGGGATTTACTGTTATATTCAAAAAACCTTTAACAACATTAAATGAGCCAACAGCCGGAACATCTTTTTGAAGCCACTCCCCAATTTCAGTTGCCGTTACCTCCGGCGCTTTTTTTGAAAGTTTAAGGAAAGGGAAAACAACAAGGGTAATGTTTCCCTCGAAATCTTTCCTTGTGGGTTGCAGTTGTATTGAGCCCGAAGCCGGTTTTTCTCCATATAAGGTTTCTATGGCTCTTTCAACACCGTCTGAAATAATAGTTTCAAGGTTCATCTCGAATAAGTATCTGTAATTACTTGTTGAAATATATGCAAATTTATAAAAAAAACTGCATTTCCCATCTTCCGGCATCCCAATATAAAAAACGTTCCCGACCTAAGGGTCGAGAACGCTATATTTTTTCCCTATCAGATTATTTCGCAAGGTCTGCGGCAGGTTTAAATTTAACAGTCTTTCTGGCTGCAATTTTAATTTTCTGTTTTGTCTGAGGATTGATTCCAGTGCGTTCCGGTTTGTTTACAATCGAGAATGTTCCGAAACCGATAAGTTTTACACTATCGTCATTGGCTAATGCCTGTTCGATTGATTCAAGGCAAGCATCAAGAGCAGCTTTAGCTGCAACCTTGTTCAAACCTGCCTTTGCGGCGATTTCATTGATAAGATCTCCTTTGTTCATAATATCAAAATTTAAAATTTTTACAAATATACTATAATATTGATAATCACAACAAAAAAACTTATTCTTTTTTTTAAAAACTCGTTTTTTTAACATTTATTGGTAGTTTCTTCTTTATTGTCTTATATTAAAATAGATTTTGTAAATCAAATTACTCTTCACTCTTCAAATTCAACTTTGATAAAAAAACACTAATTTTACTCTCTACTTCCCGCTACGGGAATTTTTTTGATAGACAAAGCGGATTAAGAAATGATTGTAATAGGAAATACCCTTGTTTCACTGGATCTTATTGAAAGATTTTTTGTTTGTGATTTAAAGGTGTGTAAGGGCATCTGTTGCATTGAAGGTGACGCAGGGGCTCCACTTCTGGAAAAAGAACGGCAGGAAATCGAAAGGAACATGCATAAAATATTGCCATTACTTACCCCTCAAGGAAGAATTGCCATAACGCGGGATGGCAGTGCATATATCGACGAGGATGGAGATTTGGTAACAATGCTGATTGAAGGAAGCAATTGTGCATATTGCACTTTTGACAACAACGGTGTGTGTCTCTGCGCCTTGGAAAAAGGATACAGGAATTCCAAACTTCCACAACTAAAGCCGTCATCTTGTCATCTTTACCCTGTGAGGCTCTCTAAGGTGGGTGGTATGACCGCAATCAATCTTCATCGATGGAAAATATGTGCCTGCGCAGAAAAATTAGGCCGGAAATTAAATGTCAGGGCCTATCAGTTTTTAAAGGAATCTCTTATTCGGGAATTCGGAGAGGATTGGTATGAGGATCTTGAAAAAGTTGCCGGAGAATGGCTGTCAAAAAAGAGATAGAGTGGGCATAATCTCAGGGATTAATTACTAAGAATTTTCCGGGATGTCACAAAATAGGTGAAACAAGTCGAAGCACCGATTCCAAAAATCTTTGTCCAATGGGACGCCTCTTCCATTGTTCTCTATGCACCTTAACACAATGTTTCAAATCTTCATAAAAAATATCCCTCATCTTCTTGTTGAAATCGGTGTCATGGATGAAAAGGTTGCATTCAAAATTATTTTCAAAGCTTCTGAAATCAAAATTGGTTGATCCCGCTGTGACCAGATTATCGTCAATGATCATAGCCTTTGCATGGAGCATCCCCGGTTGATAAAGATATATTTTTATGCCGGCAGCCAGACATTGGGTGATATAAGAGAAAGAGGAATAATGCAGCAGAAGGCTGTCGGTGTGAGCAGGCATCATTATCCTTACGTCTATATTTGAAAGCGCCGCAGCTTCAAGTGCATGAATCAGCGCATCTGTCGGTAAAAAATAGGGTGTCTGTATCCAGATTAATTTTTTTGCTGATGTTATCGCCTTCAGAAAGGTGAGCGACAGGTTGTCCCACCTGCTTATAGGTCCTCCTGTAACCAATTGGATTCCTCTTTCATTTTTGATCTCCTGCATCGGTCTCACTGTCGTGGGGAAATAGGGATTTTCTTTAAGAAAATTCCAATCAACCAAAAAAGAATATTTTAATGAGTCAACGATATCACCTTCAACCCTAAAGTGTGTGTCACGCCACAATTCTTTATTTTTCCCATTGCCATAAGCATACCTGTCGGCAATATTCATCCCTCCGATATATCCTGTCTTGTCGTCAATCACTACAATTTTTCTATGATTCCTCCAATTTATACGGTTGGCGAATTGAGGGAAATTTACCCGGAAAAAAGGATGCACCTCGATTCCGGCATTTTGCATGTTCTTAAAAAATTTATTTCTTGCTGAGAAACTTCCCACATGGTCGTAGATCACTTTGACTTCTACTCCTTCCCGAGCTTTTTTTATGAGAATTTCTGCAATTTCATTTCCGATGCGGTCGTCAAGGAATATATAATATTGCAAATAGATATATTTCTTTGCATCTTCCAAATCTTTTTTTAGGGCCGTGAATTTTGAAGTGCCATCAGTCAATATCTCGATTTCATTATTAAATGTCAGAGGGAAACCACCTGTTTCAGTTCCCAAAATAACAAGGTTCTTTTGTTCACGGCTTATATTCAAATCCTTTAACTTCACTCCTGATGGAGAAAATGAATGTGCCAGACGACGACGATTGGCTTGTGTCATCATCTCTCCGCGCATGCTTCTCCCAAAGAAAAGATAGAAAATCAGCCCCACACCGGGCAGAAAAATCAGTGCAATCACCCACGACAAAGCCCGGATTGGATTACGGTTTTCCTTTACCACGAACACAACTGCCGCTATTATAAAAACAAAATAGAGTGCCAGAGCAAGGAAAAGCAACCAAGAACTAAGATGTATTGTTTCAGGAAACCACATTAGAACCGAAGGTTAATTTCTGTAAGTCAATCTCCAAAAGATAACATAAATTTTATCCCGATATGACACTTTAAAGACCGTTAAGTCTAAAATAAAATGAACAAGAGGAGAATTATCGATTTTAAAAATTCTCCTCCTGTTATTTGATTTGCTAAGTAAACTATGCTTCAGTCTCCTCTTGAGATGCAGCCTTTTCTCCCTCTTCAGGTTTCTCTTCAGAAACCTGTTCTTTCGGAGTTTCAACAGGAGCCTCCGCAGTTGTTTCCGGAGTTTCCTCCTTTTCTTCCGGCTTTTCTTCTTTTTTAGACTCAACAGCTTTTGGCGCAGCAGTGTCTGCTGATTTCTTCCGACGGCTTCTACGAGTTGTTTTCTCTTTCTTAGAAGATTTTTCGCTAAGCATCAATTCGTTGAAATCAACCAGTTCTATCATTGCCATTTCGGCATTGTCACCAAGTCTGTGAACGGTTTTCAAAATTCGGGTATAGCCCCCGGGACGGTCGGCAACCTTCTCGGCAACCACGCCGAAAAGCTCCTTCACGGCATTCTTGTTTTGCAGATAACTGAAAACAAGACGCCTGTTTGCCATATTGTCAGTCTTACATCTGGTAATCAACGGTTCTGCATAAACTCTCAATGCCTTGGCTTTTGCCAAAGTTGTGAAAATTCTTTTATGCATGATAAGGGAAATCGTGAGATTACTTAGAAGAGCCTCACGATGAGCCTTCTTACGACTGAGGTGGTTGAATTTTTTATTATGTC
>JAFLTM010000061.1 GCA_022509225.1 Muribaculaceae bacterium | reverse complement strand
TTAATAGTTAAAATTAGGATTAGGACCATCAATGTGTTCCGATGTGTTTCGTGATACATTGGAAAAGAGGAATGCGTAGGGATATGCGTCCTTTTTTTTATCACTGAATCCGGCTCGCCCATGCTTTGGAGAAAGATGAACAAAGTTTTATTTCGGTTCTATTGCCGAAGGATTTATCCTTTTAAATTTTTGCCATGCCTCTTCAAGCGTTTTAAGTCGTTCCTTTTGCTGTTTTTTCACTATTGAAGGAACTTTCCCCCCTCCCGATGTTTTTTGACGGTGGCGGAATCCTTTCGCTATCTTCTCCCCTTCTTCCACCAGCAGTTTACCATCTGTGTCAAGATAGGTGTCTTGAAACTTTTGCCATACATAACCTATACCCTCCTCCGAAGGATGAAGAAGATCTGAAGCATAGAACCTGTAGTCGCGCAAGTCATCGGTCATTATCTCGAATGCCGGAAAATAATCGCACCAATCCCGAAGCTCCACTAAAGATTCAATGGCAAGCTGCAAAACAGCTTTCGACCGGGCATTACCCACGAACCCGTTTTTCAGATGCCTTACCGGACTTACGGTGAACACTACTTTCACCCCGGGATAACGAGCCTTTAGTCTGTCTAAGACGTTATCCCAACACACCACGATCTCCTGAATAGTTAATTTTTTTTCATAAAATAAGGCAGCCGCCTCTTTATGGCAGTTCCCCACAATCTGACCTGATTCCTTAAGGCAATACACTATCGAAGTACCGAAAGTCACAACCAAAGTTTCCCCTTTTTCTATGTTTTCTTTGAATTCTTTCTGCCTGCGTTTAAATTCTTCCAGACAGTCTTCAGGCGTGTCTCCATTAAATCCGGAGTCAAAAAGACGAGATTTCCATACGCCCCCCGATTCATAAAGACTTTCCGAAAATTTAACCAAACCGGAATCGTCCAACAGCATTATATCCAATGCAACAGCTATTGAATGAGGGTTATAAAGGGTGCCGCTGAAATTGAATCCCCTCCATAAGCAGTCACGCATCCGGCCGGCTATATTTTCAGAAAAGCATGATCCAATAAAGAGAACCGGATGACGAGGCGACAATACAAATTTTCCTTTTTGCGGAGTGTATTCAGTGCGGAATTTCATTAAATCCTATTCATTTTCAATAAACAGTCGATAATCTCTCTTGAATTTGAAAGTCTCGGCACTTTTCTCTGTCCTCCGAGCTTATGCGACCCCTGACTACGGAGCCAATCGTCGAAAAGTCCTTCACGGGCTGATATTATCTCCGGTTCTCCAAGGAATATCGAGCCCTTTCGTTTTGCATCATAATCAGAATTCAGGTCACACAAAGCACTGTCAAGTGCCTTGGCAAAATCTTGTAAATCGGCAGGTTCCTTGTCCCATTCAATCAACCATTGGTGCCTTCCTTTTTCCCCTTTTTTAGGATAGACCGGAGCAGCCGTGAAATTCTTTATAAAAGCTCCTGTCTCTTTACTTGCCCGTGCCACCCCTTTTTCGGCGTTATCATCCATCAGCTCTTCGCCGAAAGCATTTATGAACGCTCCGGTTCTTCCGGCAATCTTGATTTTAACAGGATCAGTCTGTATGACCCTCACGGTGTCGCCGAGACGATAGCGCCACAGTCCGTTGCTCGATGTCACAACCAGTTCATAAATTTTTCCCGGTTCCGTTTTCCATGCCGGCACCGGCTTTGCATCAGGTTCATTTTCAGGAATGAACTCGTAGAACACATCACGGTCGATAATAAGCAGCATGGAATTGTCGAGAGGATCGTTCTGCACGGCGAAAAATCCTTCAGAAGCATTATAGGTTTCCACATATTTCATGTCGAGACCCTTGGTGATGCTTTGATATTCCTCCCGATATGGTTCAAAAGAAATGCCGCCATGAAAAAAGACTTCAAGACCGGGCCAAACATCCTTCAGGCTTTCTTTACCCGACTCCTTTAATATGTTACGCAAGACCGTAAGGAACCATGACGGCACACCGGAAATATTGGTAACATATTCACCGCCGGCTTTTTCCACCAATGCCGGAAGTTTACGGTCCCAATCAGGCATAAGAGCGGTTTTTTTATCGGGAACCCTTACTATTTCAGCCAACGGTGTGATCCGGTTTATCAATGTGGCGCTCAAATCGCCGACATGCACTCTGCCCTCCTTGATGCCGAGAGTGTTGGAAAAAGAACCTCCGAGAATAAAACCTTTACCTGAAAAAATCTTGCTCCCGGGATTATTTCTCATATAATGGGCAACGGCATCCTCCCCTCCGCGGTAGTGATTGCCACTCAACGAGTCGGCGGTGACCGGAATGAATTTCGACTTTCCCCCGCTTGTGCCCGACGACTGGGCATAATCCCGACAAAAACCGGGCCACAACAGATCCCGCTCGCCATTAATCATCCTCATGACCAATGGTCGGATATCCTCATAACTCACCAGAGGCACTCCGGAAGTGTAGGACTCATAAATATCGTCTGATTCAAGAATCTTATCAAAGCCATTCGCTTTGCCATACTCGGTGGAAGCTCCTTTCTTCAACAATTTTGAAAGCACTTTCCTTTGTATGTTTTCCGTATTTCCCTTCCATTTGTCGGTGCGTTTTGCAATCTTCACAAACCTGCTCCTGAAAAGGGGGGTGAAATCTATTCTCATGATACTATCGCCAATTTCTTGCTTTTGATTTTTCTTATTTGCACAACCAGCATAACAACAGTGACCAATGCGGCTACAAAATCACATATAGGGTAGCATCCCCACACGCCATCGAGACCTAATCTCGGCGGCAGGATAAGGAGCATTGGAATCATAAAAATTATCTGACGGGTGAGTGAAAGGAAAACCGCTTTCCCCGCCATACCAAGACTTTGGAAAAAGTTGGTGCCGACTATCTGGAATCCAACCATCCAAAAAGTAATAGTTGTGATTCTAAGGCAGTTAATGGCACATAAGATCTGGTCTTCGTCTGTCATGAACATGGAAGCTATAACACGTGGATTGAATGCTCCCAACAAACTCCCTATAGAAGTTACACAAACTGCCGTCACTATGGCAAGACGAAGAGTGGAGAAAAGCCTGTCGTATCTTCCCGACCCGTAATTATAACCGAGTATAGGTTGCATTCCTTGGCATACTCCTATCACAATCATCACAAAAATCGTTACAAACCTATTGAAAACCACCACTGCCGCTATGGCATTGTCACCACCGTAATGCACAAGTGAATTATTCACTATCGCATTTATTGCTGCACCTGCCACATTTATCAGGAACGGAGCCATACCGATGTATAGGATAGATTTTATCACTTGCCAATCAAGCCGGAATGTCCCCCTCACAAAATGTAGGGTCACATCTTTTTTAAAGAAATGCGACATTACAAAAAAGGCAGTCACGAGCATGGAGATATCGGTAGCTATGGCAGCTCCTTTGATACCCCATTTGAAACCGAACAGGAAAAGAGGGGCAAGGATAACATTTAGTCCGGCACCTAAAAGATTGGTGTACATCGCCTTTCCGGGATAACCGGTGGCTCGCATCACATTATTATAGGAGAATGTGAGATTCATCAGCACCATCCCGGGCAAAATCCATAACATGAATTCTCGCGCATAAGGGAGAGAATTGGGGGATGCACCGAAAAGTTTAAGGATAGGAGTGATAAAGATCGCAAAGAGAGATATGTAGGCCAAACCTATAAATACGGTCAGCTGGACCGAATTACCCAGAATTATTTCGGCCTGACGTTTGTTGTTCTGACCCATAACAATGCTTACCCTGGTGGCAGCACCGGCTCCTATAAGCATTCCCAAGGCGGTGCCGAGATTCATGACCGGGAAAGTAACAGCAATTCCGCTAACAACATTAGGATCTTCTATCGCATGCCCTATCACGATTGAGTCTATTATATTATACACAGCCATAACGACAGTGCCCACCACTGCCGGAAGACTATACTTCAACAAGAGCCGCCATATCACTGCCGACCCCAGTTCTTTCAATCGTTCACTTGATGTTGCAGAACTTGCCTCCATGCAATAATATCACAAAGTTACTCAAATTATCTCACTAAAAAAGGAGACCTTCCGATCTCCTTTCCTATATATGGTTTGGATTGGTTTATTCATCAAAAACGTTTCCATCAAGTTCAGCGCTTTCCGGCTTGAAATTGCAGATTCTCCATGCGTAGGCGGCAAGCATTGCACCAACACAGGGGCCCACAACCATGATCCAGAAATTGCACCAAGTGATCGTGTTGGGATTGAACAATGCAGGACCGAAGCTACGAGCCGGGTTAACTGAACAGTTGTCAACGGGAATACCAACGATGTTTACAAGACCGAGGGCAAGACCTATCGCGATACCTGCGAACTTACCGTAACCCTTTTGAGAATCTGTTGATCCCAAAACAACGAACACAAAGAGGAATGTCAAAACAATCTCTGCAACGAGTGCCATCCATACTGTAGCACCGGGTTGAAGCACATTGGCTGCATATTGCACTTCAGTGACGCTGCTCTTGGCAACTGCTCCGCTGGCCACATCAGCTGCCGGTGCGGCGATGCCGAGAGTATCGTTAAGCAGATATGTGATGCCACCGAAATTGAAAGGAGTGCCATCCGAGCTGAATTCAACGAGGAGCCATAGGAACCATGCACCCACGGTTGCTCCGATGAGCTGGGCTATTACATACCACACGAAATCCTTTACGTTCATTCTGCCGCTGATAAACATGGCGAACGAAACAGCCGGGTTAACATGGCAACCGGAAATGTTACCTATGGCATAACACAGGCATAGCAAGACAAGTCCGAAACATAGGCCGATACCCAACACTCCGATGCTCGGGCCTGCCAAAACCGCACTCCCGCATGCCAGAAGCACAAGGAACATTGTTCCGACACCTTCGGCGAAATACTTTTGAATACTATTCATTATTGTTAGTTTTAAGGTTTGTTTCCGTTTAGTCAGATTTCTCCCCTTCAGAGGTTAAGAGAAACAAAATTAATCATTTTCTCACAATCACCAAACCTGCAAATGATTATTTTGGTCGGCACCTACAAATTTTTCTACATAGAAAAAGGCGTCACCCGCGAAGGATAGCGCCTCTTTTCATAAAATAAGCAAAGTGTTTTATTATTTTATGAAGTCTGAAAACTTCAGAACTGTCTCTTTTTATTCACCCAATCTGGCCTGTTCTCTTGCTATGTAGGCATCGATTTCCATACCGTTGCCAAACTGGAATTCAGGATAATTGTTTTTAATCTCCTGATAGCATTCCAACGCTTTGCCGTAATTGCCTTGCTCGTCATAAACATTGGCTTCTTTCATAAGCACTCTCGGCACAATCTGGGGATTTGAATCCGCCTCTTTTATAGCTTTCTTATACCATGATAAGGCTTCGTCATAATTTTCCAGATTCACATAGCAATCTCCTGTCAGCACGTATGCATTAGAGTTGAGCACGGCATCTTTCGATGAGAATTTCTTGAGGTATTGGGCAGCCTCTTCATATCTTCCCTGATTATAAAGCAATTCGCCTGCGCTCAGCGCTGCAAGTTTTCCGGCTGCATCTCCGGAATATCTGTCTGCCACATTCATATATTGTGACGCAGCTATTGAATCAGACAAAATCGGTTGGGTCTCAACCTGATTGTATTCGTCGAATGCCTTTTCCACATGCGGGTTCTTATAGATGAATAGATAGCTCATCACAAAAGCACCCACCGCGACGATAACCGCCACGGCTATTAAAATTATTTTTTTATTATCGGCAATACGTGCGCCGGCGTCAGTGAGCTGACTGTGAACGCGGTCTAATGCCAGGTCTTCATGTTTTTTCTCTTTATGAGACGCCATTTCTCTTATGATTTTTCTTCCACACTCGCGGTGTGCTTTATTTTTCGGTTTATATTCATGGGATTCACTTTTCCCATTCAAGTTGCGAAATTAAACAATTTTTACGTCTTCCACCAATTTTTACTAAAAAAAAGAATCCGGATTCTTTAATCCGGATTGATATGAGCTGCCAAAGACTTCTCAGAGGTGTTGCCCCTTACTGATAATCTTTGAGAATTTCGCGTAATCTTTTTCTTGTGAAGAAGATTCTGCTTTTCACAGTCCCCAAAGGCATGGCAAGCCTGTCGGCGATCTCCTCATATTTATAGCCTGCAACATGAAGATTAAACGGCTCGCTGAAATCTTTCGGGAACGTGGAGAGAATTGCCGATATCTCATTAACAGTGTAAGCTCCGTCGGGAGTTTCGTATCCGGAATCCTGCTTGAGATTCAGATGGAAAAGATCCTGAGTGGAATCCACCATCGTGTTCTCTCTCACATTCTTCCGATAGTTGTTGATAAAGATATTCCGCATTATAGTGAGCATCCATCCTTTCAGGTTCGTGTTGTCAACGAATTTGTCTTCGTTGTTAAGGGCCTTCAGGGTGGTGTCTTGCACCAAATCATGCGCGGCATCCTGGTCCATTGTAAGCTTCAATGCGAATGAACGCAGATTTGGCTGCATTCCAAGCACTGAATCGATAAATGGGGATTTCTGGCTCATCTATTTTGAGGTTAGGTGTTTGTCTATAGTATGACGGACAAAAGTAATAATTTTTATTTTTCCAACAAAAAAATTTTATCTTATTTTTTATTTTTTTATTTTTTAACGTCATTTTATCTTTTGGAGGAGTTTAACAAGCTGAAAAATCGTTTGTAGGTCACACATCTCCAAATCCATTCCAACGGACCGTAACGGAACATTCCAAGCCAAAGTGCACTCACAACAACTTCGAGCCAAAACACTCCGAGTGCTATCATCTCGGTTATGAACAATCCAACCGAGGCACCGATGCCAAAGCCGATTCCATAAAACAGCCACATGCCGATGAATGATTGTCCGATATAATCGGTGAGTGCCATCCGGCCCGGAAAAGCCAGGATTTTCCATACCTTTCCATTCTTGCAAGAAATATAGAACGTGCAGAAAGCCATTACATAACCGAATCCCGTTACATATACACTCCCGAAATAAAGTGAGCTATGGGCTCCTAAGCCCCAGGGTTTTCCCGTCACGGCACTCCATGCATATAAGACTGAGAGGGGTAGGCCAACACCCAGAAAGATGTATGCAAGCGTTCTTATGCGCTCATTGCATTCTTCAAGCCTCTCATAGAGCCTGTGCCTTCCGACAAGAAATCCCAGAAGGAACAAGCCGGCAACCTTGAAATACCTGTTGCCGTCGACAAATTCCGACAGACGCTCCACCGAACCCATGACAAGGAATTTAAAGACATCTCCATAGCTTTGGGCATCCCTCAGCCAGAACGCATAACCTTTGTCGGAAATGCCATAACTGTCGGCAAGAAGACCCTCCCACTCAACAAGCTTCGCTGACATATAGATGCTGGTGAACTGGCAAACAAAATCAATAATCACCGGCAGGATTAGAAAGCCGGAAGCCCATATCAATATGGTCTTGTCTTTTCTCTTGTAGAATAACGGCAGCAACATCCCCACAAGTGCATACAACATCAAGATATCCCCACTCCATACCAACATCAGATGCAGAAATCCTATTATCAACAAAGCGAACATTCGTCGATAGAAAACAAGGGTTCCGTTAACCCCGCGTCTTTTGTTGTTTTCAAGAATTATGGAAAACCCGACTCCAAACAGCAACGAGAAAATGGTGTAGAATTTCCCGTCGATAAATACATAAAGGAAATACTTAGTCACAAGGTCAATGCCGTAAGAGGGGAGAGCCTCCACGGTTTCCGGCTGCAGGAATGTGTAGAGAGAAAATTCGGGATAATTTGCAAGGCATATCCCAAGAAGAGCAAAACCTCTAAGGGCATCAAGGATTATATGACGTTTTTTTACGTCGACGGGAGCTCCGTTTGCTGATGTTCGGATTTTATTCACGTTCGTTTATACCATTAGAATTCATTGCAAAAATAATGCAAATATAAAATTTTGAACTTTAACAACCATTAGCTACCTTTGACCCCAAATTTTCTATAGACAATCAAATATGAAAGTTGCAATCATCGGCCACGGCAGGATGGGTCATCTTATTGAAGAGGTGGCAAGGAGCAGAGGTTTGGAAATCAGCTGCATAATAGATATCGACAATATCAGCGAACTGTCGGGCGAAAAATTCAGGTCGTCAGACGTTGCAATAGAATTCACAACCCCCTCAGCTGCCGTGGAAGGGATCCTGGCATGTTTTGCCGCCGGCGTGCCTGTGGTGGTGGGCACCACAGGCTGGGATGACTCGCGGGATGCCATAAAATCGATGTGCGAATCCGGCAAAGGCACATTGCTCTATGCCTCTAATTTTTCAATCGGCATGAATGTGTTTATGGCAATGAACCGATACCTTACAAGAATAATGGATGGGTTCGACGCCTATATTCCTTCATTGACAGAGGTGCACCATGTTCATAAACTCGACCATCCGTCGGGCACGGCTGTCACTTTGGCTAATGAGCTCACAACTATCTCATCAAGAATAAAAAGATGGGTAGAGAAGGAGACAGGAGATAGGGCAGAGAAAGATATACTGCCTGTCTATCACCGCAGGGAAGGCGAGGTGCCGGGCATACACACCGTGACCTGGGAATCGGATTGCGACACTATATCAATGACTCACGATGCAAAAAACCGGCTTGGTTTTGCGCGTGGCGCCGTGAGTGCCGCAGAATGGCTAGCAGGAAAAAAGGGATATTTCACAATCGGTGATTTCCTATCGGATGTGACACAAACCAAAGGGATATTTGAATAACAATCATCCGGATGATGGAGAGCGGAAAAGAGAAAAAATCATTTAAGTCTGATTTAAAAGGGAGGCTGGCAGCAATTCAAACCACAAGATGGGTGCGATTCGGGGTAGTGTCGCTCATATTTTTCCTTTGGGTTATATGGATGGGGAATCCCTGGCTTGCCCTGATATGGCTTCTTCTTGCCGATATCTACATCACACAATTCATTCCTTGGACATGGTGGAAAAACACCAAGGGCACAACCCGTGTCGTGATGGGATGGGTTGATGCCATCGTCTATGCACTCATTCTGGTGTATGTGATCTTTGCTTTCATAGGTCAGAATTATAAAATCCCATCGTCAAGCCTTGAGAAATCTTTATTGGTGGGAGATTATCTTTGGGTGAACAAAGCCCTTTACGGACCGAGAGTTCCTCAGACACCTCTCCACTTTCCCCTTGCACAACACACCCTTCCTGTTTTAAATACTAAAAGCTATATTGAAAATCCGCAACTTGAATATCACCGGTTGCCTGGTCTTAGAAATATAAAAAGGGGAGACATAGTGGTGTTTAATTATCCCCAGGGTGACACCGTGGCGGTTAAAATCCCGAATCCCGACTATTACCAGATCTGCTATGATCTCGCTCAGAACGGAGTTCCAAACCCCAAGGCATATATCGAGGCAAATCCCGAGATTTTCGGGGAGATTGTCTATCGTCCTGTCGACCGGAGAGAAAACTATGTGAAAAGGGCAATCGGACTACCCGGAGAAAGATTGCAGATCAAGAACGATTCAATCTTTATAAACGGTGAGCCTATAGCGGAACCCACAAATGTGGAATTCAACTATATTATACCTGTCAACCGCAGGATTCCCGATCAGAAATGGATCGACCTTGGGGTAAGAAATGAAGATCACGGTTCGGAACCAATGGCCGACCTTTCAACCGGCGAATTGTTCTACAATGTGCCTCTAACGTATGAAATGAAAGCGGTAGTGGAAGGTTGGGAGGAAGTGGCAGGCCCCCTTGTAAGAGAGGGTCAGTCGGGAAAATATGACACATCTTCGGGAATTTTCCCCTTGGGGGGCCCATATAACTGGAACCGGGGCAATATAGGGGAGTTCTGGATTCCTCAAAGAGGGAAAACACTGCATCTAACTTTGGATAACCTTCCTGTCTATGAACGCGTTATCAGAGTTTATGAGGGGAATAAGCTCAAGGTGAAAGACGGCAGGATCTACATTAACGATGAGCCCAACGAATATTACACATTCAAACTTGATTATTATTGGATGATGGGCGACAACCGCGACCGTTCTGCCGACTCCAGATACTGGGGTTTCGTGCCTGAAGACCATATAGTGGGCACCCCGATGTTCGTCATAGCATCCTTTGATGAAGAAAGAGGCCTTTTCGACGGAAAAATCAGATGGAACCGGATTCTCCGGGATGCAAATCCCGATAATAAATGGTAACTTTCCCGCCATATCTGGCAAGCTCCTTTTGGTATGGAGCCTGGCTTGATGCAATTTCAGAGGGACGTTCTTTAGAAACGGCAGTCAAGATTGCAAACTCAGGTGTGACAGATCCGAGAATTTTCGGCAGAACTCTCCTTCTCGCCAATGACGGCCATCCTCTTGTAATCTCTATGGCTGTTGAAGGGGGTTCGAGACAGTTAAGAAGCTTTCAAAATGTCGAGGGTTTGACTCTTTCGGACCATGGCAACTGGAGAAAGAACCATTTAGGGGCCATTGAGGCGGCATTCGGGCGTTTCCCTTATTTCTCTTTTATCTTTGAACACCTACTTCAGGCCTACAATAACCGCTCGTTGGTGACGTTAAATGATTTTAATACCGAACTACACCGCCACATCACGTCGGTGTTGACGGGAACCTTAAACTCAGGCGATTTTAATCTTTTCAGGCAAAAACAAGTCTTATTGGAAAGAGGCAAAGAAATTGCAGAAAGCATAAATCCCGCCGAGTCTGTAATAAATATCCTGATGCAATATGGTCCTGAAGCAATAACCGGAGTTTTTGCGTTATATTATAACGGGGGGAATTCCGATTTAAGGCTTGAATTTTAATGAAATCACGCTCAATCCTTATATTCCTGATAGTGGCTGTCCTGTTTTCAATCAACTTGAAAGCGGAGAAAACCGACATATCGGAACTTCCGTTGAACCCTCAATTGAAAGTCAAGGCATACACCGGGTTCTATCGGTTTGTTGATGATTATGGCGACACCGTAAGGATGACAATAATACGCGACATTGTGGTTTATCCCCCGATGAAGTTCAAGAACAAGAAGCAGGAAGAATTTTATTGGAGAACCGTGAGAGATGTGAGAAAGACGCTGCCCTACGCTAAATTGGCGTTTTCAACCCTATGTGAAACCTATGAGTATATACAGACATTACCCGACAAGAAAGTCAGGGAAAAGCATTTAAAACGTCTTGAGAAAGATATATTCGAACAATATAAGCCCGTGGTGAAAAATATGACAAAAGGGCAGGGGAAAATCCTTCTTAAACTTATCAACCGCGAAACCGACCAAAGTTCCTACAGCATTGTAAAGGCGTTTTTGGGAACTTTCAGAGCCGGGTTCTGGCAAACATTCGGCAGGTTCTTCGGAATGAATATGAAAGCCGGCTTCAAACCGGAAAAAAACGAAGAAGATGCGATTATAGACCGTATAGCCACATTAATAGAACAGGGAGCCTTATAGCTCCCTGTCACTCATTTGTTTGTTTCTTTATTTGGCTTCCTGATCTCCGCCTTCAACTCCCTCCACTGTCACGTCAGGCAGATTTTCAACCTCCTGTTGTGCCGGGGCTATCTGTTCTTGTTGGTCCACAATTTCAGGGGCTCTGTCGCGGTTCTTATAAGACCAGTTCACGAAAAACCAAATGATGATACCGGCTATTACTATGCCACCGAAAATATACAACCACCAGTTGTTTCTTTTAATCGGATGTGCAAACGGATCATTGTCTTGATTCTGATTGGGATTTAATTTGTCGTTGTCTGCCATAGCGATTTATGTTTGGGTTTTTATTTCAAGCGAAGCTTCATGGCCAGTTGATAACTAACAACCGTCACTAAAAACAAAATTACACAAAACTTTTTAAAAACCCAATTATGCTTGAGAAATTCCTGACTCTTTCATTTTTGAAAGCATCTTTATGGCTATTTTCTGTGATCTCCTGATTCACACCTTATTAACACGCTGAAATTAAGATCCTTCCCTCCATTTAGAAGGAGTAGGTAACTGATGCTGTCTACTTACTCTAAAAAATATCATTCAAATCATTTCCATTTATCAGGGATGGTATAAGCTTTCCCATCCTTAGAAACTATATCCGGCATTACCGCTGACTGAAATCTT
>JAFLTM010000060.1 GCA_022509225.1 Muribaculaceae bacterium | reverse complement strand
TCCCGCGATCACATCGTAGATGAGAACCGTCACGGCACTTGAAGCATCCTCTCCTGTGAGAGTGTTTACAGCTGTGAATCCGGGGAGAGTGAAGTTTTCACCGATCTCAAGGTAGTAGGTGTCTTCACCATCCAAGGTGACCACCGGATACCACTGGATATGGGGCTCCTCCTGAGTTCCGTCGCAAGAGGTGAAACCAAACGCGGCGGCTGCTATAGCAAGTGAATAAATATATTTTTTCATTTCAAATTTCATTTAAATTGCTAATCATTTAGCCCAGAAAATCTCTTCAAGGAAGCCCGGGAAAAGGGGCACATTGTCGTTGGTTGTGGTTGACGCTGTGGAGTAGGGGAATCTCTGTGCGATTTTGTCGTCGCCCACTTCCGAATACACCTGGTAAGGAGTGTAGAGATAACCCGGAGTCAGAATTGAGACATCAACGTTGCAGTTGGCGGTTCCGGGGAACATATCGGCACCGGTGACTGAAGGATCGAATGAAGGATATTTCAATCTGCGGAGCTCACACCAACCCTCGAATGTGTCAACACCACTCAGGTGAAGCCATTTCTGAACGCCGAGCGACCGCTTCCAGTTTGCATTGTCAAACGGATAAGCTGCTATTGCTGCTGCAGAGCCGCTTACGCCTGCACTTGCAAAGGAAGCCTCGATGGCTGCCTGATAATGACGGGCGCCTGTAGCCATGTCGTTGTTCTCAGCATAATACTCAGCCAGGAAGAATTCTATCTCTGCGAGAGAGATGAAGGAAACCGGTGAATCGTAAGCCATATTCGGACGGCTCCAGTAAGCTGTGGTGGCATAAGGAGCGGCGGCGCCGTTCATGTTTGTTCCGGAAACGGAACCGTGAACCTCTCCGTCGTATTGTGAACGGGTGAAATATGAAGCAAGACGGTTGTCGCCGTAAGCACTCATGGTCACCTCTACGGCGCAGTTAAGAATAGCATTCTTCTGTGCACCCCAGTCAGCGAATTCCTCACTGTAGAAAGGATTGGCTTTTCCGGAAGCGTTTTGCCAGCAACCAACCCATGCAACATCCGATGTCGGGAAGTTGTTCTGGTTGATGAGCGCCTGAAGTTGGGAAGATACGTTCACAACATTGTGCTCACGCATAAGGATTCTCAATTTCAAAGCATTTGCAACCTTGATCCAGTCAGCGGCAGTTCCGTTGGGAATGAGGAATGAGGTTGCGGTTGACTGGTTCGGGTTTGTTGAAGCATGCGAAATAGCCTCATCGAGTTGGTTGATGATCCCTGCATAAACAACTTCACCTGAATCGTAAGCCGGCATGGCGTTCTCCGAGTCAAGCGCCTCGGTGTAAGGAGTTTCTCCATACATATCGATAAGAGCTTGATAGGAAGCAGCGCTCATAACAGTTGCAGCAAGATAGGTAGCCCAGTCATCTTCAGCCTGCGCCTTTTCCATAACGATAGAGGCGTTGGAAAGTACGCGGAGGTTGAACTGAGTATAGAACGTACTGGTTCGTTGCTGGGTAGGATTAAACCTGGAGAAGGTTTCCAAATAGTTTGAAGTTCCGAACTGCTGTGCGTAGTATTCTGAGAGATAACCGGCGCAAGAACGGAGGTAGTCGCCCACATTTGCGGCGTATGCCATTTCCACTCCGGGATAGATGAGGTCGTTGGTAAGGCTTGCCTCGTCCGGAGAGTTCGGGTTTGAATTGATATCAAGAAAGTCGTTGCACGAAGTGAACGCAAAAGCGGCTGATATCAATGCGGGTATAATAAATTTCTTCATCTGAGTCATAGCTTTAGAATGTAACTTTCAGATTAAGACCGATAGTGCGGTTTGACGGGTTGGTGTAAAGTTCACCGAACTGGGTCGCCATGTCACCATACGAACCGGAAGAGATCGTGGATGTTTCCGGGTCGATATAGAAGTTGCCTTTTGCGGTCCACATAAAGAGGTTATTACCGTAAACTGTGATGTCGATTCCCTGGAGATGACAGGCGTTAACCCACTTGTAAGGAAGGCTCCAAGAGATAGACAGGTTGCGCAGTTTAGTGAATGAACGGTCTAACAGATAAGCCAAGCCGGCATTTCCATAGCCGTTGGAGTCATAGTAGCTTTGGAGGCCGCCATCTGATACATAGATCGGGGTGGTGTTGGGAGAATATGTCCCGTCTCCATTATCTACGACTGAATTAGGAATGATAAACGGGTTACGGTTGTTGTATGATGTCACGATACCGTTACCGGTGAATTGCATAAGGTTCTTTGTTCTTGAGAACATATAACCACCTGAACGGATATCGAACGCAGCGCTCAAGGTCACACCTTTCCAGGTCAAAGATGTTGTGATACCGCCTGTCCAGTCATACTGCATGTTCAAACCTGTGTCTTGAATACCGTCACCTGTATTTACAACCGGTTGTCCGTAACGGTCAACAATAGGGGCACCATAATAAGGACTGTTCTCTTTTTCAACCTTTGCAGGAAGATATGTGTAGAACTCACCGATAGGTTTACCCACTTCAGCGTATGCTGTCACGTTGTCGTTACCTGCTGTAAATCCGTAGATAGAGGTCTTTCCACCCATACCTTCAGGAAGTGAGAGCACTTCGTTCCAGTTCTTTGTCCAGTTCAGGCCGATTTCCCATTGGAAATCCTGAGTCTGGATAGGAATCAAGTTAAGGATCAATTCCACACCGCGGTTACGCACCTTACCGAAGTTTACAACCTGATAGCTGAAACCGGATGCCGGGTCGGTAGGCAATGTGAAGATCTGGTCTTTGGTTACACGGTTATAATAAGATGCATCCAAGTCGATGCGGCCGTTGAAGAACCTGAGGTTTGCACCCACCTCGAACTCGTCGGTCATTTCAGGACGGAGTGTCCTTGCACCTGCGGTTGCAGATGCCATGAAAGCGTTCACGCTGTTAACCGGGAAAGAGATAGCCGGGCTGATGTAATAACCTCCGGCGTATGCCTGAATAAAGTTGGTCATTGTCTGGTAAACGCTTGCGTCGCTACCTGTGCGTCCGTAAGCCAGACGGATCTTACCGAATGAGAGAACCTCGGTGTTCTCGAGCCAACGGGTGAAGATACCGCTCAATGTGATACCGGGATAGAAGAACGAGTTCTTACCGATAGGAAGTGTCGACGACCAGTCGTTACGTGCTGTCACATTCAGATATAGGAAGTCATCCCAACCGAGAGAAACGTCACCGAAAAGACCCACGAGACGACGTTTCCACTGGCTTTCAGCCAAAGAGCTCCAGGTGGCACCGTTGCTGAGATCCCAGAAACCTGTGTAGATACCTAGGTTGTCAGCTTCACCATACATCAATGTGTTGCTACGCTCGTTTATGTTAAGACCGATGGTAGCACCGAGTTCGAACTTGTTGTCGACGAAGCGGTTCTGATAGTTTGCGAGGAAGTCGTGGTTAAGCTCGTAGCCGCGGCTGTAGCGGGCGTAAACATAACCTTCCTGGTTCATTGAGGATGGAGGATAACCGAAATCCTGGTCAACCAAATCGTCGGTCAAAGCGATCTGCGGATAACCCTGCTTTGAATCGTAGTCGGTATAGTCGAAACCGAAACGGTAGGTGAGGGTCAATCCGTCAACCGGGAAGAGGTCGAGCTGAAGTTTACCGTAAGCCTGCTTACCGTTGATTTCGTATTTGTTGTTTTCAAGAGCCCAATAAGGGTTGGTGATTCCGTAAGGAGTGAGATAAGCTGCCGGGGTGTTGAAAGGATTGTCAAGATCCTTCATATAAGAAGTGGAGATATTTCTCGGCAACTCATAGATACCGTCGATCACCGACGTACCCTGATATGAACCTACAGACTTTGTCCTATATGTTGCAAGGTTCATTGCTGAAGAAACCTTCAACCAGTTCACCGGTTGATATGATCCTCTGAGGGCGATTGTGTTACGACGATAAGAATCCTGATCTGTGGGTATCACACCGTCTATGCCGGCGTAAGAATAAGAGGCATAGTATGTCATGCTCCTATCTTTTGAATTACCTGAGATAGCCACGTTGTGATTCTGGCTCCAGCCTGTGTCGAAGAAATCGCGCACATTGCTCTTCACGGCAGAGAAGGGAGCGATAAGTTGCTGACCGTTATAGACAGGGCCGTAAGGTTGCATCGTACCGTTCAAGGCAGGACCCCATGAACCATTCTCAATATAGGTCTGCGAACCGTTCCATCCTTGACCCCAGCTGTTTTGCATCTCCGGAAGATAACCTACCCGGCTTCCTTCAACGTTACCGCTATAGGTGACTTGGAAATTCTTGCCGTTCTTGTTTTCTGAACCTGACTTGGTTGTAACGATAATCACACCGTTTGCGGCACGTGAGCCGTAGAGAGCGGTTGCGGCGGCACCTTTAAGCACGGTTACAGATGCGATGTCGTCGGGGGCAATGTTGGAAATACCACCGGTGGAGAGGTTCTGACCGCTACCACTCAATGTCTTGGTTTCCAAAGGCACACCGTCAACAACGTATAGAGGTTGGTTGTTACCGCTTACGGAACCGATACCACGGATCTGAACGTTGTTGGCAGAACCCGGGGCTGAACCCATGTTCATAATCTGGAGACCTGCCACCTTACCCTGGAGGGCTGTCATCACGTTGGTGGTCTGCGCGCTTTGAATTTCCGAAGCGTCAACCTGGGTTGCGGCATAACCGAGCGACCTCTCACTACGGGAGATACCCATCGCGGTTACCACAACTTCATCGAGCAATTCGGAGTTTACTCTCAGCGTGATCTTCATGTCTTCTTTAGTGATGGCTACTGTCTGGGGAGTCATACCCACGTAGCTTACACGAAGATACTTGGCTGTGGCCGGCACATTCGGGATCACAAAGTTACCGTCGATATCCGACATTGTTCCCAAAGTTGTCCCTTCCACAAGGAGTGAGGCACCGACGATGGGCTCGCCATCGGATGATACCACAGTTCCTTTAACAGTGATAGTCTGCGCCTGCATTGACACGGCACAAACTAACGCCACTAGCATAAAAAGAAACTTCTTCATAAATAATGTTTGTTTAGTTGTGTATTTTAACCTTATGCAAGGTTTTAGCTATTTTTGCCCATAATATTATAAATGCCATTTTTGTAGCTTCACACTATGCAAGAGTTTTCCCTAATCACGGAGATTAGCACTTTTCTGCATAAAAACAGGGCAAAGTTATAACTTTTTTAATAAAAATAATCATTAAACGATGTTTTTTAACATAAAAATCGCTACACAACATCTTTTTTTAATCTGTTTTTAACGGACCCCATTTTTAAAAATCATATACTTTTGACATGAATTTGTTAAATATTTATGTGTTTCATATAGATTTGCTTTACAAAATTAAACAATTTTCATTTTATTTTGGCAAAATGACATATTTTTAATTTTTTTACTTTCTCTATTTCAGCAAAAATAAAAATTCTTAGATTTATTTACATTTTTAAACTTAAAATTTTAACTTAAAATTAATATTTATTTTAACATTTATCTTTTTAATCCTTTTATAATTGTGAGTTCAGCCTCTTCGAGACTGATTAATTCATCTATCCACACCTCCTTTATTGGTCGATGAACCGCTGCATCACGTTTTCGATGCATCGTTTCTTTTGCTCCTGCGATGGGTGCATGTAGAAATGAAGGGTGGTTGAAATATTAGAGTGCCCTAAAATCGAACTTAAAGTCTTATAATCACATTTACATTCAATACATTGGGTTGCAAAACTATGACGAAGGGCATGAAATTTCATATTCGGAAGTCCGATATCCCTTAAAATTTTGTAATAATAATTCCTGAGGGTTCGTGGCTCGATGGGCCGAAGGGAATCGGTGAGCACATAATTTTCCTTTTCCAAAGTGGGATGCAACATCTTTATATAATCTTTAAGGCTTTGTGTCAAGGGGATACTCCGGAATGAATGCCTTGTCTTGGGAGTTGTGAGGATAAGTTCGCTTCTTTTATTATTGGTTGCTCCTATATTATATATGCGGCACAAGGTTTTGTTCACTGTAATGCTGTCGGAGGCAAGGTCAACGTCGCCCCATTTGAGTCCGCAAATCTCACCTATCCTCATGCCTGTGTTTATGCAGATAAATATCCCGAGGTTTCTTAATGTCTTTTCATTTAAAAGGAAGGTCACCAGCTTTTTTAGATGTAAGGCGGAAAACACCTTGAGATTCTCATGCTTGTAATCTTTTGGCAATCTGAAGTTAAAATTGATTTTGTCGGAATAACTTCTTTCAACTGCAAAATTCATAACCATTTTAATCACCGACATTATGTCTCTCAAACGTTTGACCGACATTCCTTCATCAAGACATTTATCAATAAAGGTCTGCAACGACTCACCGTCAAGATCCGAGATTTTTTCAAAATAAGGAAGGATGTTTCTTTCTATGCTCAGCGAATAGGCAGCCAGAGTAGTAGGTTTAACGGTGTTCTGCTTCCCTTTAAGCCATTCATCTGTCAACGTTTTGAGATCAAGAATCTGATTCATAGTATTAAAATTAAAAAAATGAGAATGGGAATAATAGAAGAGAAAAGTGCTAATCTCCGTGATTAGGGAAAATGAATTCATAAGCGGGCTGCACTCGGGAGAGAAACGGTGCCGCAAATTTAAATAACAATATTTTTAAACAATTAAAGTATGAGAAAACTGTTTTTACTTTTTGTGTTCGCAGTGACGGTTTCCCTCTCTGCATTTGCCCAGCAGGTGACAGTGAAGGGAACGGTTATCTCTGCAGCAGACCAGGAGCCGATCATCGGTGCCACGGTTAAAGGTAAGGGAACGGATGTAATGACCGCCACCGACGTTAACGGCGAGTTCACTCTGACTGTTCCGGCAGCCTGTAAGAAACTGGTGGTGACCTACATCGGCATGTATCCCGTTGAGGTTGATGTCAAACCGGTTGTGAACATCGTTATGGAAACCAACGAATCTACCCTTAACGAGGTTGTTGTGACAGGTTACGGTGTGACCAGGAAAGCTGCCTTTACAGGAGCCGCCTCAGTTATCGACAGCGAGGTTGTTGAAAAGAAGAGCGAGGTTAACTTCGTGAAGAGTATGGAGGGTACCGTCACAGGTTTCCAATACAACAACTCCACCAGCATGCCGGGTCAGTGGGGTTCGGTCTATATCCGCGGTTTAGGAACTTTATCAAGTTCTTCACAACCATTGTATGTTATCGATGGCGTGCCGGTGAATTCAGACTATGATGCGATGAGTTCTTCAACCAATAACTATTTCGACCCTATGGCTGCTTACAACCCTGCCGATATCGAGAGCATCACTGTGCTTAAAGATGCAGCCGCCACAGCCATCTACGGTTCACGTGCTGCAAACGGTGTAATCGTTATCACGACGAAGAAGGGCGCCGAGGGCAAGATGAGTATTACATTTGAGACACGACAGGGCTTCACATCAGTAGCCAATAACAATATGCAGCTATCGGATGCCTCCACCACCCGAAATTTCTGGGCTCAGGGATATGCGGCTCGAACAGGAGCTACAATGACAGATGCATTAGAAACAATCGATAACTATATTCAATCCAACTATGACTGGGACAAACACTCTTCTTATAACTGGTGGGATATGGTTACGCGCAAAGGATATTATGCCGATTATAACCTGTCGGTTTCCGGCGGCAACGGTAAGACAAACTATTATGTGAGCTTGAATTATAACGATGCCAACGGTATTGTGATAGGTTCAAACAACAAGCGTTACGGCGGCCGCATAAATATAGAGAGCGAATACAAATGGTTCCAGGTGGGTGCAAACATGAGCTACTCTCATTCTATCAACAATGCATTCTCACAATCGACAGGAGGTTCAAACACCAACCCTACCGTGGGCGCGTTCACAAGCATGAATCCGTTTATGCGTCCTTATAATGAAGATGGAAGTTACGCATTTGTAACGTCATACAATCCGTTGGCTGTTTGGGACAAGGAAGTTGGAGATATTGCAAGTGTTCAAAACACCACATTTGTGGGTAATCCATGGTTCCGTATCAATCTTCCCTATGGATTCTGGATTAAGACAAATTTTGGCTACAATCTTATGCGTCAGAGAGAATATGACTATTGGAGTGCAGTCACCAATCGTCAGGGGATGGGTTACAATGGTCTGGGACAAATGTATATCTCCCAAACTCAATTGATGACATGGACAAATACATTCGGATGGATTCATTCTTACGGTGACAACAACATTAATATCATGTTGGGCCAAGAAATGCAGCAAGAGAACTATGAATATGACTACTATGATAAGTATGATTTCCCATTTGCTGACCTTGGGATGCGTGATTTGACAACTGCTGCAGCAGAGGATGGCTCCGAATATTATAAATCGGAATCAAGGCTTGCATCCTATTTCCTTGACGCACACTATGACTATGACAACCGTTACTTCCTTTCGGCTTCTTACCGTAGGGACGGTTCCTCTCGTTTCGGCAGTAACAAACGTTGGGGTAACTTCTGGAGTGTCGGAGCAAAATGGCGTCTGAGTCAGGAGAAGTTCATGATGGACCAGAACACAGTAACAACTGCTGATATACGTGCAAGTTATGGTACCGTCGGAAACCAGGGTATCGGTTATTACGCAGCCCGCGGTTTCTATTCGACAGGTTACAACTATATGCAGGCTCCGGGTATGGTTCCTACAGGTATAGCAAATCCGAATCTGACATGGGAGACATCAAAGAAATTAGACGTGGGCTTCGACCTATCTTTCAAGAACCGTTGGCACTTCACCTTCGATTTCTATAATGAAGACACGTCTGACGCCCTTTACGATGTGCCATTGTCAATGACAACAGGTTTGACATCTTTGACCCAAAATATCGGCAAGATCCGTAACACCGGTGTTGAATTCGGTTTCAACGGAACAGTATTCTACACTGACGACGTTTCGATCAATGTGTTCGCAAACCTTACATGGAATAAGAACAAGGTTATCAAACTTGCAACCGGAGACCCGATTGAAGGAACCTATACCATTATTGAAGAGGGCAGGCCTTATCGCCAGTTCTATACCCCGGAATTCGCAGGTATTGACGATGATGGGAGAGCTCTTTATTACCTGAAAGAAGAGGGTGATGAGACAACCACAGATTACACGTCGGCTGCAAAACGCTATGTCGGGAGTGCCGAGCCAAAAGTATTCGGTGCATTCGGCATTAATGCAAATTTCTATGGGTTCGACGCTTCTATACAGTTCAACTATCGTCTTGGATCTAAAGTAATTGACACAGGTCACGCATTTACAGGATTCTTGGGAAATGCATTAAGGACACCTTTGCAAAAATATGTGGATAATTCCTGGACTCCTACAAATCAAGATGCTCGCTGGCCGCAGTATCTATATGGTGATCCCTACGGAGAAGTAACTTCAAACTATTCAACCCTATGGATGTATAGCGGTGATTTCTTAAGAATCAGCAATATTACATTCGGTTATACTCTGCCTCAAAAAATCACGAGAAAAGCTTTTATCGATAAAGTGAGACTTTTCGTAACCTTGGATAATGTTCATACCTGGACAGCGAAAGATTTCGTCGGTTTCAGTCCCGATACTTATGCAAGTGGTGTTATTGCATGGCAATATCCGGCAGTGTTCACTTTCACCGGCGGTATATCAGTAACATTCTAACTTTTCAAGGAGAATTATCATGAAGAAAATTATATTAAAATCATTTATTAGCGCTGCCTGCCTTGTGGGATTGACCGGTTGCGGTGACTCATGGCTCGAAACCAAATACTACGCGGGTGTGGAAGCAGACGGAGCCCTCACAACTCCAACTGTAATAGAATATGCACTCAATGGCGTCTATTATCAATTGCAGCGATACTATTTTGCGGGCAACTATTCAACGATGATTGGAGATGTGGCTTCTGACATTTCCTATTGGAATGGACAGACAGGCCACTTCAACGCCCTTTATCAATTCACTTATCAAGACACGAACTCATATTTATACTATATATGGGATTATGGGTATAAAGTTGTTGATAATGCAGCTCGAGTTATTGAAGCCTGTGAAAATCTTCTGCCAACAGCCTCTGCATCTGATGCAGAAGATCTCCGTTTAATGGAGGCTGAGGCAAGATGTCTGCGTGCGTATGCCTATCTTTGCATGGTAAATGTCTTTAGTCATCAGGCAATGGTTAACGGCACCAGCTATCAAAATGAACCCGGATTGGTTATTGTTGATACACCTATCCCTGCTTTTGAAGAAGTGACTCGTTCAACTATAGGTCAGACTTATGATTTCCTTTTGAATGACCTTCAATCTGCCATATCCTTGTTCAATCAGCTCGGTTATGACAGGGGTGACGTAAACTATATGAATCTTGCAGCCGCTTATGGCTTGCAGGCTCGTGCCAACATGTATCTTGAAAATTGGAGCGCTGCTGCTTCTGCAGCTCAAAATGCCCTCGATGTGGCCGGAATCGATGAACTGACCTATACTGCCGAAGGTTATAAAGCCTTGTATAGAGGAGGAAACTCAAACACAGAAAGTTTCTTCACTCTTGGCATCAATTCCACTACCAACTGGAGTGCAAACTCTTGCGGAACCTTGTACACCACTTATGGATACAGCGCCTCCCCTTATTTATTCAGTTTGTTTAGCGATGACGATTGCCGTCTTTCAATATATTATTGGAATGAAGCAATAAGCCCTGACCCATATAGTCTTAATTTCTCAGGTGGTAAATTCGGATATTATGGAGGCAGCAATACTGCCTATGCAACCAACTATATCGTGAATGCACCTGAAATGTTCCTGATTGAGGCTGAGGCATACGCTAACCAGGGTCAGCTTGCAAATGCCGCCGACGCTTTATTGGTTGTTGCCAAGAGAAACAACGCGATCACTTCAACAGCCGACCTTCCTTCCACTGCTGATGGAATCTTGACATTCTTGCATGATGAAAGGGCCCGTGAGTTGTTCCAGGAAGGGTTCCGCCTTTACGATCTCCGTCGTTGGAATATAGCATGTAATTTGTATGCAGTGGGTGCTCCTGAAATCGATTGGATGATCACGAATGCAACATTAGGAAATGTGGTTCTTCCGATTCCTGCGGATGAAATCAATGCCGGTTTCGGTGTGACACAAAATTCTGATTGGAGTTCAACCAGACCGCAATAATTTGATAAGGTTAATTCTTTGAGAAAGAGGTGTCTCGGCTTTCCCGGACACCTCTTTACTTTTCAAGTTATCACATGACCTGACATTTCCAAATTAAAGGTGTCGCTTCACCTTTTTTACATCTTCATCACCGGGAAGATTTTCCGGTTTAAAAAACCAAACCCGATGGCTTGAAACCAGAGGCCACCGGGAATAAATTGATTAATTTTCTATGAGAGAAAGGAGATTAAAATACATGGCAAAAGTTGGAATATCTTCGGTAATTTCTTTGTTCTTATAATTTGGATTTTCTTTGTGCCATTTTTCATAACCGGATTTTTCCTTTTCTCCCATAAAAAAGAACTCATTCTTTAAATAAAATTCCACTGCAGTGGCATAGGCATCGACTGTAATAAAACAACATCCCGTTTTATTATCTGTGATCATCCATTCTTTAATGAAGTCTAGTGTTTTAGAACCCCAGTGTTGTCCATTCCCTCGGAAATCTTTGTTAACTCCGAAACGTCCTATTTTGACAGCAGGATAGTCTCTACGGTGTTTTGCTCTCCCAAACTTATCTTTGATTCGACGGAAGAAACTTTTAGAATATACAGGTTCTCCGTCCTTTATTTCTATTTCTGAGATTTTATCATTGGAAAGAGTAAAAAATAGGACTGTCTTATTTTCCGAGGGTAAATAATAAACAACTGTAAGAAGCTTGCCTATATCTTTCTTTGCCGAGTTATAATAATAGTCAGTTAAATCATCATTGCCACAATCAAAAGATAATAATTGTGTTGATTCGTTTAATCTCTGATAAGGAATGTATTTGAAATCAGGAATCATTTAGGTAGAGCTCCTATCATTTCATATAGATGTTTAACGCTTTCCTTTATCCTAGCTCTTTCTTTTCTTCTTTCCTCAATTGGGGGAAGATTAGAAATTTCCTCACGGAAACGTCTGGCATCCTCACCAAACAGAATAGGAGTATTTCTAATAGGTTTCGCCATCGTTTATGATTTTTAATATTATCATCACAAAATTAAGCATGAATTTATGAATTTCCAAATC
>JAFLTM010000006.1 GCA_022509225.1 Muribaculaceae bacterium | reverse complement strand
AACTGGTGTCAACGGTTTTGCAGACCGGTACCTAACCACTCGGACATGGCACCATGAAGCTGTTAAGCTTTGCGAACGCAAAATTAATAAAAATTTCCAACTATGCAAAAACACTGATATTTATTTAGACTCGTACTCCGGCTTAATACAAGTGTGAAGGAATTCCATATAGGATTTTTATCCATACCATGCTTTTTTTATCCTTTTTTGAAAGAGATACTAAAAAAATTTGTTAAATTTGCTCAAAATTCAAAAAAGTGTGCATTGTTGGTCTTTTCAACTTTGCAAAAACTGTTTTAAAAGATCTGCATAATTTCGGATGGTTTCAAAAACAAGAGATAAATTCATTGAAGTTGCACGGCAGCTTTTCGCAAGAAAAGGTGTTGAAAACACAACTATGAATGACATCGCTTCGGCTTCTGAAAAAGGCAGGCGCACTATCTACACCTATTTCAAAAGCAAAAGGGAGATCTTCAATGCCGTTATAGCAAGCGAAACCAACGAATTGCTTTCTCGACTTCAGGAGATTGTCAGTTTGTCTGAACCTCCCGAAGTCAAATTGCAAAAATATATCGATTGCCGCTTCGACACGATGAGCGAGATTGTGGAACGCAACGGCTCTTTGAAGGCAGGTTTCTTCCGTGATGTCAGAAAGGTTGACCGTGCACGGAAATTTATTACCGACAGGGAAGCCAACCTTTTGAAAGAGATTCTTGTGGAGGGTGTGAAACAAGGCATGTTCGATATCCCCGATCTAAACCACACAGCTATTGTCTTGACTCATGCGCTGCATGGTCTTGATGTGCCATATATCCGCGACAATCTCTCTAAAGGTGGAATCACTCAAGAACAGTTGAAAAAATATTTCACCCGTCTGATTCTTGACGGATTAAAAACAAGAAAAACAGATAAAGATTTAACTGCATAAACGGTAGCTATGTACATTAACGCTATGGGCCATTACGTTCCCACGGGACGTGTGCCAAATGAATATTTCGAAAAAGTAAATGGTCTGACACCGGAATGGATTTTGCAACGCACCGGTATCTCCACACGTTCAAAAGCCGATGCAGATGAAAACTGCGACTCGATGGCTATCAATGCCGTGGAGGATGCCATGGCAAAACTTCCTTATGACATTAAGGACGTGGATCTGATTGTCGGCGCATATTACGCTGTTTTCGACAGTGTTGCAACCGCTGCCCATGTGGTGCAACAAAAATATGATGTCAAGGGTGCAAAAGTGGTGTATGCCTCCGCTGCTTGTTCATCTTTTATTAATGGACTTGAAATCGTTGAGGGTTATTTTGCGATGGGGAAAGCAAAGAGGGCCCTCGTTATATGCAGTGAACACAACACTTATTACAGCAATGAAAAAGATCCCAAAAGCGGCCACCTATGGGGTGATGCCGCAGTGGCTTTCTTTCTCAGCAAAGAAAAAGAGGCGGACTCAGACATTGAGATCCTGGATATTTTCACCGAAGGACTCGGCAACGTTGGCAAAGGTCCCGGGGGTGTAAAGCTAAGACCCGGCGAAGACGGAATTTCTATGCCCGACGGCAGGGATGTATTTATAAACGCGTGCCGCTATATGATCTACGCCCTAAACAACGCTCTTTCTCACACAGGCCTGACCAAAGATGACATAACAAAATTTATATGCCACCAGGCAAACAAGAGAATCGTGCTTCAGGTTGCTCATCAGCTTGAAAAACCATTAGATGAATTTATCAACAATATCGAGACTTTAGGAAACACCGGCTCTGCTTCAGCACCCCTTGTTTTATCACAACATAAAGGTGAATTAAAAAAGGGAGACATCATTGCACTAATGGTGTTTGGGGGAGGGTATTCTTGCGGTTGTTTCATTGTCAAGATTTAAATATAAAGAAAACAAAAAATATCTAACTATGGCATTACTTGAAGGTAAAACGGCACTAATCACCGGTGCTGCCCGCGGAATTGGCAAAGCGCTCGCCCTGAGGTTTGCAGCTGAAGGAGCTGACATTGCATTTACAGACCTGGTTATTGATGAAACAGGCAAACAGACTGAAGACGAGATTAAAAGTCTCGGAGTGAAATGCATAGCCTATGCTTCTAACGCCGCCGATTTTGCACAGACCGAGGAAGTGGTGAAAAAAGTGCATGAAGATTTCGGTCGTATCGACATCCTTGTCAACAATGCCGGTATTACAAAAGACGGCCTTATGATGCGGATGACCGAAGGCCAATGGGATGCAGTAATCAATGTAAACCTTAAATCTGCCTTTAATTTCATACATGCGGTTTTACCCATTATGATGCGTCAGAAAAATGGCTCGATAATCAATATGGCCTCTGTTGTCGGGGTGCATGGTAACGCCGGTCAGGCTAACTACGCTGCCTCCAAAGCCGGCCTTATAGCACTTGCTAAAAGCATTGCGCAGGAAGTGGGCTCCCGCGGAATCAGGGCCAACGCCATCGCTCCCGGCTTTATTGAAACAGCCATGACCGCTGCTTTGCCGGAAAATGTGCGTGAGGAATGGTGCAAGAAAATTCCATTGAGAAGAGGTGGCAAACCTGAAGATATAGCTGAAGTTGCAGTCTTCCTCGCATCAGACATGTCTGCCTATGTAACCGGTCAGGTTATCCAGGTTGACGGCGGAATGAACATGTGATCTGATGAAAAAATATGCCGTGATTGTGGCCGGTGGCTCAGGCACACGGATGGGTGGCGCGATCCCGAAACAATTTCGCACTCTCTCCGGCCGTCCCGTGCTGTGGTGGTCGATTAAGGCTTTTTACGAAGAGGATTCCGACACCCGCATTATTGTTGTCATCCCCGAAAATTTCATGGAACTTTGGGAGGATTTTTATTCCTCCCTACCCCACTCCGACCGGATAGAGCATCAAATAGTAGCCGGAGGGACATCCAGAACTGAGTCCGTGAGAAACGGTCTCTCCCTTATTGACGACATACAATCCTTAGTGGCGGTGCATGACGGAGCCCGTCCGTTGGTGTCGGCTCAAATAATACAAACCGGATGGGTGACGGCTATTCAACACGGGGGAGCTGTGCCGGTTATTCCCGTTACAGATTCACTGCGTCACATTGAAGGCAATAACAGCCGCAGCGTTAATAGAAGCGAATATGTTGCCGTTCAGACACCACAGGTTTTCAAAACCGGATTACTCAAAGATGCTTATGCCTCTGCTACCGGTATATCCTTTACCGATGATGCAGCGGTTGTGGAACATTTCGACCGAAAAGTGGCATTGTTTGACGGGAGTCCCGACAACATCAAGGTTACACATCCCGCAGATTTAATAACTGCTGAATTTTTAATGAAAAAGAATGCCTGATTTTCTCCTCAACGATATAAAATATCTGAAAGGAGTCGGAGAAGCCAGAGCTAAAACTCTTTTTAAAGAGATAGGGGTTGCGAATTTTCGTGACCTCCTTTACTATTTCCCTTTCCGACATGTAGATAGAAGCAGGTTTTACAATATTGCCGAGTTACATGGAGAAGATCTGCCCGCAGTTCAGATCAAAGGCCGTTTTCTGAGCTTCTTAACCGAAGGTGAGGGGGTGAGGAAGAGATTGAAAGGTTTGTTTTCCGACGGACACAAAATCATAGAAACCGTTTGGTTTTCAAAAATCAATTTCTTTGCCTCTCAATATAAACCGGGGGTTGACTATGTTATTTTCGGGAAACCCTCCCTTTACCATAATGTTTATTCCATTGCGCATCCCGAAGTTGAAATCTATAACCCCTTGAAACCGCCATCCGGTTTCCGGGGTGTTTACACGGTGACTGAATCCTTACGAAAAAAAGGGGTTAGTGTGCTCACTTTCCGAAAACTTCTCGAGGAGATTATAAAGAATCCCGCTTTCAACTCCATTCCCGAAATTCTTCCGAACGCAATAATTGAAAGATACAGGCTGATGCCATTGAAAGAGGCATTCATCCAGATGCATTTCCCGGAATCTGCCGACAAATTGCAAAAAGCTATAGAACGATTCAAGTTTGAGGAATTATACTTTTTGGAGCTAAACATTTTAAGATTTTCCTTCGAGCGTAGCGGCAAGATCAAAGGTATCCCTTTCTCAAAGATCGGTCAGAAGTTTAATCATTTTTACTATAACGGGCTACCCTTTGAACTCACTGATGCCCAAAAAAAAGTGCTGAGAGAAATATGGACAGACATGAAAAGCGGGCGCCAGATGAACCGTCTCCTGCAAGGCGACGTGGGTTCGGGGAAAACGCTTGTTGCTTTTTTCTCGGCACTCATCGCTATCGACAATGGATATCAGGCTGCCATAATGGCACCGACAGAAATTCTTGCACGCCAACATTTCGAGACTCTGCAGGAATGGAGCAGAACCTGTGGCGTAACTATAGACCTGCTCACGGGGAGCAGCCGCTCGGCGCAGCGCAAACGTATTCATGAAGGGTTGGAAAGCGGTGAACTCAACCTGATTATTGGCACTCATGCCCTTATCGAAGACAATGTTAAATTCAAAAACCTCGGTCTGGCTGTAATCGATGAGCAACACCGGTTCGGGGTGGCACAGAGGGCAAGAATGTGGTCAAAATCAGAAAACATCCCCCATGTACTCGTGATGACCGCAACACCCATTCCAAGAACTTTGGCCATGACTGTCTATGGTGATCTGGAAGTGTCGGTTATCGACCAACTCCCACCGGGAAGGACTCCGGTGACAACATTTGTGAGATTTGAAAATTCCAGGGTAGAAGTAGACAATTTAATTTTCCGCCAGTTGAAAGAAGGGCGACAAGTCTATATTGTTTATCCTCTTATTGAAGAAAATGAAAAATTAGACCTAAAGAGTCTCGAGGAGGGATACCAACGCACACGCGACACTTTCTATGATTACAAGGTCTGTTATGTGCATGGGAAAATGAAACCCGACGAAAAAGCCTTGCAAATGGATAAATTTGTAAGTGGTGAAGCAAGGATTATGGTGGCCACAACCGTGATTGAAGTTGGTGTCAATGTGTCCAACGCAACCCTCATGGTGATTGAAAATGCCGAACGATTCGGTCTTTCGCAACTCCACCAGCTCAGAGGCAGGGTGGGAAGAGGTGCAGCCAAAAGTTATTGTGTCCTCATGGGAAAAACAAACTCCGGTGCTGAAACAAAAAAACGTCTGGGCATAATGGCTGAAACAACCGACGGGTTCCTTATCTCGGAAGCCGACCTCAAAATGAGAGGCCCGGGAGATCTGGAGGGTACACTTCAGAGCGGCCTACCATTCAATCTGAAAGTTGCAAATCTTGCCAGAGACGGCCAGATTCTGTCGAGAGCACGGCAAGCCGCAATGGATGTTCTTGCCGGAACACCTGAACTTATGAAAAAAGAAGCTGCCTTTACCACATCTGATGCCAATCTTCACCCCTTGAAACTTGATACAAACGAGATTCGCATCGCCAAAAATGAAATTCAGACAAGATTCTCAAAGACAATCGACTGGTCTTTGATTTCTTGAAAATCTATAACCACAGAAAGATTTGATTAATGAAAGAAAAAGAGCTGATTGAGTCTATCCAACAAAAGTTTGGCATCTCTGAATTAAATAAGATGCAAAAGGAGATGCTTGCCTCATCCTCCCAAAAGCGCGATATTATCCTGCTGTCACCGACCGGCACAGGGAAAACACTTGCATTCACATTGCCCGTGCTCAAAATGATGAAACCGGCTTCAGGCAGAATCCAATGCGTAGTTATCGCCCCTTCAAGAGAACTGGTGATTCAGATAGCGGGGGTGTTGAGAGAGGCGTCAAAAGCTTTCCGAACGGTTGCTCTTTACGGAGGGCACAAAGTTGAAGACGAGGTTAACAGCCTTAAAGTCATCCCTGATATCGTGGTCTCAACACCGGGCAGGCTGCTCGACCATTCTGTGAGGCACAACCTTGAACTGCTACCCGTAAGAATCCTTGTACTCGACGAGTTTGATAAAACATTGGAACTTGGTTTCGAAGAGGAGATGAAGAAACTGCTCAAAAGAATGAAAAATGTGAGCCGTACAATCCTCACCTCTGCAACAAAAGCCGACACACTTCCCGAGTTCCTGAATCTTGACAACCCCTTGGTTATAGATAACACAACCGATATCGAGGATGTCAGAGACAGAATGAATATAAGAAGAGTGAAATCCTCGGCAACCGATAAGCTCGAAAGTCTCCTTGTTTTGCTCCATAACATAAACCATGGCAAAGAATCCATGGAAAAAACGATTGTATTTTCCAACCACCGTGAAAGTGCCGAGCGCATCTACGAGTTTTTGAAAAAACAACATGTATCCTGTTCTCTTTACCATGGAGCTTTAGAGCAAAAAGATAGGGAAATTGCAATCGCCATGTTCAATAATGGCACGACTCCGGTGCTTGTGGCAACAGACCTTGCCGCAAGGGGTCTTGATATTGAAAATGTTAATTCGGTTATTCATTATCACCAGCCCTTGACCCAAGAGTCTTTCGTTCACAGAAACGGCAGAACCGCTCGTGTTGACCGTGAGGGGGATATCTATATTCTCACAGGACCGGATGAGGAGCTCAAAGAGTTTTTTTCAGTTGACGATATATATGACCTCGATGTTGATAAAAAAACCAACCTCTCATCAAATTTTGCAACCCTATATATCTCTGCAGGAAAAAAAGAAAAGATATCAAGAGGCGATATCCTCGGATTTTTAGTCAAGGAGTGCAATGTTCCGGCATCAGAGATAGGCAGGATTGACGTTTCCGACCACTATTCCCTAGCAAGAGTGCCACAGGATAAAGTCAAGGATATATTGAAAAATGGGGAAACAAAGAAAATGAAAGGAGAAAAGAGAAAAATAAAAGCCTTTGCAAAGTGAATGAAAAATAATTAACTTTGTCATTAACATTTCACTTGAAAGAAAAATAACCAAAAACATATCAACAAAATAACATAACTATGAGCAAAGCAAAGCAATTTCTGACTTGCGATGGCAATCAGGCGGCTGCGCATATCAGCTACATGTTTACCGAAGTGGCGGCAATTTATCCAATCACGCCATCTTCAACAATGGCTGAATATGTCGACGACTGGTCGGCTGCCGGAAGAAAGAATATTTTTGGTGAGACTGTCACAGTGCAGGAAATGCAAAGTGAAGGGGGTGCAGCGGGCGCTGTTCACGGTTCTCTTCAAGCCGGAGCCCTGACAACTACATATACCGCTTCTCAGGGTCTGCTCCTGATGATCCCTAATATGTATAAAATTGCAGGCGAACTTCTTCCTTGCGTATTTCATGTTTCTGCAAGAACCATCGCTTCCCACGCTTTAAGTATTTTTGGAGACCACATGGATGTGATGGCCACAAGGCAAACAGGCTTTGCCATGCTTTGCGAAGGTTCTGTGCAGGAAGTGATGGATCTTGCCGTCGTGGCTCATCTTTCCACAATCAAAAGCCGAGTTCCTTTCGTGAATTTCTTCGATGGTTTCAGAACAAGCCATGAGATACAAAAAATAGAGGCTATCGATCAAGAAGATCTTGCCCCCCTTATCGACACTAAAGCTCTTGCTGAATTCCGCAACAGAGCTTTGAATCCGGAATCTCCCGTAGCAAGAGGAATGGCTGAGAACTCCGACGTTTTCTTCCAGCATCGTGAAGCTTCAAATCCGTATTATCTTGAAGTGCCAATGATTGTTGAGCAATATATGGATGAGGTTTCTAAAATCACGGGAAGAAAATATGGCCTGTTTGACTATTATGGCGACCCGGAAGCTGAACGTGTCATCATTGCCATGGGATCTGTAACGGAATGTATCCGTGAAACCGTAGATTATCTGAGAGCCAAGGGCGAAAAGGTGGGTTTGGTCAGCGTGCATCTTTACAGACCTTTCTCAGCTCGTCATTTCCTGAGTGCCGTGCCCAAGAGTGCCAAACGCATTGCTGTGCTTGACCGTACCAAAGAACCGGGTGCCAATGGCGAACCACTATATCTTGACGTCAAAGACTGTTATTATGGGTTCGAAAATGCTCCGGTTATTGTGGGAGGACGTTACGGACTCGCTTCCAAAGACACAACTCCGGCACAGATAGTTTCTGTTTTCGACAATCTCAAGCTTGCCGAACCAAAAGACCATTTCACAGTTGGTATCGTGGATGATGTTACTTTTACATCTCTTCCGCTGCTTCCCGAAATAAGTGTAGTGGGCAAAGGGCAGTTCCAAGCCAAATTCTATGGCCTCGGTGCTGACGGAACAGTCGGAGCGAACAAAAATTCCGTTAAAATCATCGGCGACAACACCGACAAATATTGTCAGGCTTATTTCGCCTATGACTCCAAAAAATCAGGTGGTTTCACATGTTCTCACCTACGTTTCGGCGACGACCCGATCCGTTCAACATATCTTGTGACAACTCCTAATTTCGTGGCTTGTCATGTGCAGGCTTATCTGCAAATGTATGACGTCACAAGGGGTTTGCAACCCAACGGCACATTTCTTCTGAACACAATATGGGAGGGCGAGGAACTTGCCAAGAATCTTCCTGCCAAGGTGAAAAAATTGTTTGCAAAAAACAATATCACCGTCTATTACATGGACGCATCAAAGATTGCTCAGGAAATCGGACTTGGCAACCGCACCAACACAATTCTCCAAAGCGCTTTCTTCCGTATCACGGAAGTTATCCCGGTGGATCTTGCCGTCGAACAAATGAAGAAATTTATCGTCAAGTCTTATGGCAAGAAGGGCGAGAACATCGTCAACATGAACTTTGCAGCTGTGGATCGTGGCGGTGAATACAAGAAACTTGACGTTGACCCGGCTTGGGCTAACCTTAACGACGAGGAAACAGTTAAGACTGAAGTGCCGGAATTCATATCTAACGTTGTCTTCCCGATCAATGCTCAGGATGGAGACCTGCTTCCTGTTTCTACATTCAAGACCATTGCCGACGGCACTTGGGAGCAAGGCACCGCAAGATATGAAAAACGTGGTGTGGCTGCTTTCGTGCCTGAATGGTTGCCCGAAAACTGTATCCAGTGTAACAAATGTGCATTCGTTTGTCCTCACGCCGCCATTCGTCCTTTCGTGCTCTCTCCCGAAGAGATGGCCGAAGCCCCGTTCGGTGAAGACCACTCCTTGCCGGCTATAGGCAAGACTTTTGCCGGAATGAGATTCGTTCAGCAAGTTGACGTGCTCGACTGTCTGGGTTGCGGCAACTGTGTCGACGTATGTCCGGGTAAGAAAGGTGAAAAAGCCCTTGTAATGAAACATGAGGAAAGCCAGCTTGACCAACAAAAGAATTGGGATTTCTGTGTTGACCATGTCTCAACAAAACAGGATCTCGTTGATGTGAAAGCTAATGTCAAGAACAGCCAGTTCGCAACTCCTATGTTTGAATTCTCAGGCGCATGCTCAGGTTGCGGCGAGACTCCTTATGTGAAATTAATCTCACAACTATATGGCGACCGTGAAATAGTGGCCAATGCAACGGGTTGTTCTTCTATCTATTCCGGCTCGGTGCCTTCTACACCTTATTGCAGAAATGAGAAGGGTAACGGTCCCGCTTGGGCTAATTCTCTGTTTGAAGATTTCTGTGAATTCGGACTCGGCATGCATATCGCCTATGAAAAAATGAGAGGACGCCTTGTTGACCTCTGCCATAAGATCGAGATGTGTGAGAACTGTTCTCCCGAAGTGAAAGAAGCTGCTTCAAAATGGCTTGAAGTTAAAGAAGACGACAACAATTCACGCACTGCCGGCAAGGCATTCCTGGATGCAGCTAAAAAATGCGGATGCGGATTGTGTCAAAAAGTCATTGAACTTGAAAACTACCTTACAAAACGTAGCCATTGGATTATCGGTGGTGACGGTGCAAGCTACGACATAGGTTACGGTGGACTTGATCATGTTATCGCCTCCGGCAAGAATGTTAATATTTTGGTGCTTGACACAGAGGTGTATTCCAATACCGGAGGCCAGTCTTCTAAATCAACCCCGATAGCCGCGATTGCAAAGTTTGCTGCTGCCGGAAAGAGAATCCGTAAAAAAGATCTGGGACTGATGGCCACAACTTATGGATATGTCTATGTGGCACAAATCGCCATGGGCGCCGACAATGCCCAGACTCTTAAAGCCATCCGTGAAGCTGAAGCCTACGACGGCCCTTCATTGATAATTGCCTACTCTCCCTGTATTAACCATGGTATTAAAGCCGGAATGGGCAGGGCTCAGGATGAAGAGAAACGTGCCGTGGAATGTGGCTACTGGCAATTATGGAGATATAATCCTGATAATGAAAAATCAGGCCAGAATCCTTTCACATTGGATAGTAAGGCCCCGGATTGGGATAAATTCAAGGATTATCTTAAAGGCGAAGTGCGGTTCGCATCTCTGTTCAAGATGCAGCCTGAAGCTGCTGAAGAACTCTTCCAGGCCGCTGAAGACAATGCAAGATGGAGATACAATAACTACAAACGTCTTGCACAGCAGCAATGGGGTGTGGATCCCGAACTTTCGGAAGGTGATTTAAGAAAATAAATTCTCCAAACCTGATTCAAGAGGGTGTGTTAAATGAAAATTTAGCACACCCTCTTAGGTTTCATTCACTGTTCAACACCCTTTGGTTCCGGCGCGTTGGATGGAACACTTTTTCTTCGTTTCTTCCCCACATTTGTGCAAACCATCCCGATCACTATTATAACCATGGCAATAACTTGCATCCATTTCAGATGCGAAAGCCCCATCATTACCGCCGAAATGGCAGCAAAAATCGGAAGTGTGTACTGATAGATTGAGACTAACTCCGAACCTATATTCTTTATTGCCGGTTCAACCAAAAAATAGGCGATATAGGTGACACAGAAAAGCACAAACGCTATCTCAATCCATGGCACTGCCTTTGCCGTGTGAAAAATCGGTTGCTTAAGGGAAAATGGTATTAAAACCAAAGCCGGAATCGCTGCAAAAAGAAATACCCACCTCAACATGGTGATTGGCTTATATGTTTTTGTCGGCCTCTCCAATATCACAAGATAAAAGGCATAGCACAATGTCGAGAGGATGGCAAGAATATCACCAAGAAGATTGTCACTCCCTGCTTTCCCTTTGGCTCCGTCAATTATCACTATTGCCGCACCCACAAATGAAATCACAACCCCGACATATTCTATCCATGAAGGCCGTTGTTTCATAAATATCACTCCTATGAGTATAACAAATACAGGAGGGAAGGTCATTATGATGGAGATGTCTATCGGATCCCCGTATTTCAACGATAAAATAAAAAGGAAGATGAAAAGGAACAGACCTATCGCCCCTCCCAGAATCAGGCTCAACCAATCTTGTTTCTGAATCTTGGCACATTTTATAAACATGGAGGTGAGCCACATCAATATAGCACCTCCGATAAGCCTTACAATAATGATTCCGAAAGGTGTCACCATCATGGGATGAAAGAGATCTTTTGTGACTGAAACGTTAACTCCCCAAAAAATCTCTGCAATCAGGATACATAGATTCCCAATTAAAAATCCTTTTTTATTTGCAATCGACATAAAGAGTTTATTATGAAATAACTTAAAGGAGGAACAAAAATAATTCAAAATTCTTTACCCGGCAAAGCTTTAAAGTGAACATATCGGTAATAATATTGTTGAATTTATAAAGTTTAATTGATGTTGGTCATGAAAAGAAATTTTAAAAATTATGGGTTGGCTTTAGCCTGCGCAATCTCTTTTTGCGCATGTGGGGGAGCCAAAGGAGAATCTTCCCAAATTTATGATTCTGCATCAACCGAATCCAATTACGCATTTAATGAAAACAAGATTATGAATACAAAAACTATTTATCTTGCAGGCGGTTGCTTCTGGGGCACCGAGCATTTTTTAGGTCTGGTTCACGGAGTGGAAAACACCGAAGTCGGTTATGCAAACAGCAATGTCCCCGACCCCACATACAGAGAAGTTTGCACCGGGAGGACGGGCGCTGCAGAAACTGTGAAAGTAGTGTATGATGCAAATGAAATATCATTGCCTTTCCTTTTATCTTTGTATTATCAAACCATTGATCCCACCTCTCTCAACAAACAGGGTAATGACCGCGGCACACAATACCGCACCGGCATCTATTACACGGATCCAGCAGAACTGCCGGTTATTGAGAAGAGTATGGAGCAATTACAGAAAAAATATAATAAACCTCTTGCCATTGAGGTGACCCCCCTAAAGAACTTTTATCCTGCAGAGGATTATCATCAAGACTATCTTGATAAAAATCCGGGAGGTTATTGCCATATCAATCCGGGACTATTCAGGCTTGCGAAGGAAGTGAGAGACACTACCCTGATGAACGAAAAAGCACATGCTTCTGTTGATGCCACATCCGCAGGGGGTAGCCTTGAAAGGAAATACACAAAACCTTCGGATGCAGAATTACGACAGAAACTCACTCCGCTGCAATATGAAGTCACACAGAATGCAGCCACAGAACGACCATACGCCAATGAGTATAACAAAGAATTCAGACCCGGAATTTATGTTGACATTGTAACCGGGGAACCACTTTTCCTTTCAACTGACAAATTTGAGTCCGGTTGCGGTTGGCCCGCTTTCTCAAAACCTATCTCCCAGGAGTTGATTAAAGATTACAGAGACACCTCTCATGGCATGAACAGAATTGAGGTTAGGAGCGCAAACGGTGATTCTCACCTTGGTCATGTCTTTGACGATGGTCCTGCCGATAAAGGTGGCTTGAGATACTGCATAAACAGTGCATCACTTAAATTCATTCCTTTGGCAGATATGCAAAAAGAGGGGTATGGAGATCTTATTCCCCTCGTGAAAGAAAACAAATAATTTTTTCATTATAATTGACATGATGGAGGTTGGTCAGCACTATGTTGACCAACTTCTTTTTTCCTTAGATTTTTTTAAGGAATTAAAATATAATCTGCCTACATAATTCAACGTTTTTATTATAACTTTATGCCAATGCATTTTTTGTTAGAAAGGTTATTCCGCAGACATAATCCCATGGTTATCGAAAGCTTGAACACACTTGAAGGAGCAGCAGTGGAATGTGGTATCCTTCCATTCTTCCCTAATTGCGTCAGGGGCCTCTCTGTTCAAGAGATGTGCTCACCCGGTTTGCTGTTCGGTGGAAATATTGATGAAGGATGCTGGGAGTGGAAAGGTCCGGTGATAAGAAAAAAACGTTCTGCCTACGGTAAGTTTTTTCAAAAGAAAGCAGGGTTTGTATCTTTAGAACTCATGCCGGATTTTTTAAATTATCGGAGAAGTAGGTATCCGATTGCCGCAGAATCAACTGAAGCACTTTTGCTTGACATTATTAGGGAGAACGACGGCATGACATCCACGGATCTGAAAAGTTATATTTTCGGCGACCATTTAAAAAAAAGGAATTGGTATGACGTGCCCGACCATGAAATTTATCAACCTCACAAAGCTAAACGTAAAAGTTTGGAAAGCCCATTGCAACGTTTGCAGATGGGAGGATGGCTTGTGATCTCCGACTTTGTCTATAAACGATCTAAATCAGGGGAAAGATATGGCTGGGGGGTTGCCAAATATTCAACACCCGAACTTAACTTCGGCGAAGACCTGAATCTTTGCATGGATAAAAGTCCACGTGATTCTTTAAACAATATGATAGAGCGTGTCAAAGGCTTATGGCCCACCGCCTCTAAACAATCTTTGCTAACTCTTTTAAGTTAACACAATGAGAAAGCTTTTCTTTTTACTGTTAGTTTGTTGCACTTCATTTGTTTTAACCGTAAACGGCGAGACCCTTGTAACTATATCCGGAACAATAAAAAACGCCAAGAATAAAAAGGTGATTGAAAACGTGTCGCTCACAGTGCCCGGCACCAACATAGGTACTGTGACAAATGCAGAGGGATTTTTCTCTCTCAAGATTCCCGGCTCAAATTTAGCCAACGGTATTAAAGCTGAACAGATAGGATTCCAAAGTAAGCTTCTCTCGGGAGATGAATTATCGAATGGAGAAAAGGAACTGACAATCTTTCTCGACCCGACAGGAAAAGTATTGAAAGAACTTGTTGTGTTAGGAGGAGACCCGAGAGAAATAGTTGAAATGGCTTTAGAGCGTATTCCTGAAAATTACTCCGGTCAAGACAATTTATTTGAAGGTTTTTATAGAGAAACCGTCCAAAAGGGCAACAGATTCATAAGTGTGTCTGAAGCTATGGTTGATGTTTTGAAAAAGCCTTATAAAATGAGATTCACAGACGGCGAAAAAGTTAGCATAAGAAAGGGTCGCAAGCTTATAAGCCCCAGGCCTGCCGACACATTAAGCGTGAAACTTGCCGGAGGACCTTTCATGGCTGTGATGCTTGATGTGGTGAAAAACGGGGATCATCTTTTCACAATTGACGAAATGAAATATTTTGATTTCACCATGGAACCGGGTGCAATGATCGACGACCGAATTCATTATGCCATAAGTTTCAAACCTAACACATCGCTGCCCTACCCTCTCAATAAAGGAACCCTTTATATCGATGGTGAGAATCTGGCATTGAGCCGCGTGGAGTTTGAACTCGACATGTCGGATAAAAACAAGGTAACCCGTTCCATCCTGCAAAAGAAACCTTTTGGCCTGCGCTTCAAGCCACAGGAAGTTTCAGGTGTGGTCACTTATAAACTTGTGGATGGCAAATCTTATTTGAACTATATAAATTCCAAAATAAAATTCAAGTGCGATTGGAAGAAAAGACTCTTTTCCTCTTCATATACAACCAATTCAGAAATGGTCATGGTTGACCGCGACGACCGTCCCGACCGACATTTGAAACTGAAGGATACATTCGGTCAAACAAAAATCTTTTCTGACGTGGTAGAAAATTATTGGGAAAAAGATTTTTGGGAGGACTACAACATAATCGAACCGACCGAGTCGTTGGAAAAAGCTGTGGATAAACTCAAGAAAAGCATCTGAATTCAATAAAGGGATGATTCCACTTCCAGAGGGTTTTAAAGAAATGATAAGATCTCTGCCAGGAATTGAGGCGGAAAAACTTCTTGAATCCTTAGATGCTCAGCCACAGGTTGCCGTCAGACTCAACAAAAGGAAACACGCAGCAATCTTTGAAGATGCCGAAAAGGTGTCATGGTGCGAATCAGGCAGATATCTGGAAAATCGTCCCGACTTTATCCTCGACCCTTTATTACATGCAGGTGCTTATTATGTTCAAGATCCCTCATCAATGATCTATGAGACTGTGGTTGAAAATCTTGTCAGACTTTTTCCTTCAGATAACCCACGGCTGAAGATATTGGATCTTTGTGCAGCCCCCGGTGGCAAGACAACTGCGATAATTAATGGAGTTCCCGACGGTTCTTTCATTGTGGCAAATGAAATTTCATCAAAAAGAGTGAATGCATTGGAGGAAAATTTATCCCGCTGGGGTTATCCCTATATTTCTATCACCAATCATGATTCAAGTTATTTTGGAAGACAAGGAGAAAATTTCGACATCGTTGCTGTTGATGCACCATGCTCAGGTGAAGGAATGATGAGAAAAGATAATGATGCGAGAACCCAATGGTCGGAACAATTGATTTGCAAATGTTCCTCACTTCAAAAAGAAATTCTTTTTAATGCCGCCAATGCTTTAAAACCCGGTGGTTTCCTTATTTATTCCACATGCACTTTCAACAGGAAAGAAAATGAGGAGAATGCAGAGTTTATCAATAATGAACTTGGAATGGAAGCAGTCAACCTTTCGTTTCCGGAGGAATGGAACATTCAAAAGGGCATCGAAACCAAACTTCCGGTGTATCGTTTTTTCCCGCACAAAATAAAAGGTGAAGGCCTCTTCCTTTGTATTTTCAGGAAACCAGGGGAGTGGGTTGACAATTCGGTTCAAAATAGAACCGACCGAAAAACTAAACCGGAGAAAACTGAAATTCCTGATATTAATGAGATTCTGAGTGTGAATTTCGACAGAGGAAAATACCCGATGGTTGAAATTGACAAAGAGAAAGCCCTCTCTTATCTTAGGAGAGAAAGCATCATATTAGATTCTTCGGCACCAAAGGGAATCGTTATTGTAACTTACAAGGGGTGGCCCCTCGGAGCGGCAAAGAATATCGGCACAAGGGCAAATAATCTCTATCCCAAAAACAGAAGAATCTTGAAGAGGTGAATTTTTGTTGTGTAATAAATTTCTCTTAACTTCGCATAGGTGATTAAAGATGGCACCTCTCTCAATATTTCAAAAAGTCTTTATTTAAATTTATGACTATGCGTTTTAAAACGAATGCAAAATGCACTGAGTGCGAAACAGCCATAAAGAGAGCTGTGAAACGTGAATTTCCTGATGCCACTCTTGAAATGGAGCTTGAAAACACTGATAAAGTTCTTCACGTTCACGGGATTCCTGAAAACAGTCATAACGCAGCCTTAGTGGAAAGTGCCATTAAGGAGGCCGGTTTTCAAGGTTCCTGGCTGGTTGATGGGTTGGAAAATAAATAAGTCGGAAACTCCTTGAACCATAAGGATGCTTGAGTTAAGAAACATCACCAAATCTTACGGACCAATCCGGGTATTGGACGATATAAGCATCTCTTTTTCTCCGGGGGAAATCACTGCCATTGTGGGGCCGTCGGGAGCTGGTAAAACAACCTTGTTGCAAATTGCAGGCACTCTTGACCGTCCTGACTCGGGATTCATATCCTACGACGGGTTGGATCTACTTTCGCTTAAAGACAAAAAATTATCTAAATTCAGAAATCAAAATATAGGTTTTGTTTTTCAGTTTCACCAATTATTGCCCGAATTTTCAGCTATTGAAAATGTTGCGCTCCCGGCATTAATAGCCGGCAAAGCAAAAAGGGCGGCGTTCTCAATGGCGCAAGATTTACTGACAGAACTTGGAATGGCCGACCGCCTATCTCACCGTCCTTCACAACTTTCGGGAGGTGAAAAACAACGAACAGCAATCGCTCGTGCCTTAATTAACAAACCTGCGATTGTCATGGCCGATGAACCGACCGGCAGTCTTGACTCAAAAAACAGGGATGAAATTAAAAATATCATTTCGCATCTTCGCGACAAATATTCGCAAACCTTCGTGATTGTGACACATGATCCGGAAATGGCTGACAACGCCGACCGGATTGTTACCATAAACGATGGCAGAATTATAATTTAAAAACGTTTTATTGAAATATATATGGAAAATCAAAACAAACCGCAACTACAGATCCAACTCCGTCCTGAAATTGCCGATGGCAAATACAGTAACCTTGCAATGATAGGTCACAGCCCAAACGAATTTATGATCGATTTCATCTATTCCGCACCGGGCATGCCACAGGCTCCTGTGGTTAGCCGTGTGATAATGACACCCGAAAATGCCAAACAACTTCTGTTTGCATTGTCTGACAATGTAAAAAAATATGAGGCTCAATTTGGAGAAATCACTCAACGTGGAAGCGGAGTATCAGGATTCGGCAACAATTGATTATGAAACATAACTTTGTTATATATAATTCTCTAAGTAGGATTAAACAACCATTCAAACCACTTCATGAAGGAATGGTGGGCATGTATGTGTGTGGGCCTACAGTGTATGGCGACGCCCATTTGGGTCATGCACGACCGGCCGTTACATTCGACATACTGTACCGTTATTTACGTCATCTCGGATATAAAGTCAGATATGTAAGGAATATAACTGATGTGGGGCACCTTGAGCATGATGCCGACACCGGCGAAGACAAGATTGCAAAGAAAGCGAGACTGGAACAGCTTGAACCAATGGAGGTTGTGCAACTTTACCTAAACCGTTATCATGAAGATATGAAAGCGCTGAATGTGCTTCCTCCCAGTATCGAACCTCATGCCTCAGGCCATATTATCGAACAGATAGAATATATAAAGAGAATCCTTGACGCAGGCTATGCCTACGAAAGCAACGGTTCTGTCTATTTCGATGTTCCCAAGTTCAATAAAGACCACAACTACGGGAAACTTTCAGGAAGAAATATCGAAGATATGATTTCTGCCACACGTGAACTTGACGGACAGGAAGAAAAACACAGCCCGTTGGACTTCGCGTTGTGGAAAAAAGCTTCTCCGGAGCATATAATGCATTGGCCGTCGCCGTGGAGTGAAGGTTTCCCCGGCTGGCATCTTGAATGTAGCACAATGGGTGAAAAATATCTGGGCGAAACTTTCGATATTCATGGAGGTGGGCTTGACCTCTTGTTTCCACATCATGAATGTGAGATTGCACAAAGTGTGGCAGCCCAAGGTCATGAGGCTGTGAAATATTGGATTCATAACAATATGATCACAATCGAAGGGAAAAAAATGGGAAAGAGCTACAATAATTTCATAACTCTGAGCCAATTTTTTAACGGTGACCATCCCCTTCTGGAAAAGGCTTATTCACCAATGGTGATACGCCTCTTTATCCTTATGGCCCATTATCGTTCAACTGTTGACTTTTCAAACGCTGCACTCCAGGCAGCTGAAAAAGCGTTTCAAAAACTGACAGACACATATCGCCGTCTCGGCACTCTCCTTCCTGCTGAGAAATCATCTGTTGAAATTCCCGACTACATTCAAAAATGTTATGAGGCGATGGACGATGATCTTAATACTCCACAGGTAATCTCATATTTGTTTGAGGCTTCAAAAGCAATAAATAGCGCAGCTGCCGGAGAGATCAAGCTTTCTTCTGAAGATATAGCAAAACTGCGTCATCTGTTTGATGTATTTCTGATTGATCTGCTGGGTATAAAAATGAGCGATGAAAGCGGCAACAATAATGCATCCAAAGCCTACGAAGGTGCAGTTGACCTACTTATGGAGATCAGGAAGAATGCAAAATTGCAGAAAGACTGGGCCACATCCGACCTTATCAGAAATAAATTATCAGAATTAGGGTTTGACATCAAAGACACCAAATCAGGTGTGGAATGGAGTGTTAAGGGATAATAGTTCATTGTGGCTTCATAAGCTCAACATCTTTGATTATCAATCCTGACAAAGTTAATCCGAAAATAGCGGTTATATGCATTAACGAGCCGTTAATCCGTGCTTTTGAAGAACACCATTCATGATTTACAAGAGAAGGGTCCCCGGGACCTTTCTCTGTTTTAGGACACAAACATTTTTCAGTGCCGCATGATGTGGCCGCACCACGATTGTCTAACAACTCATCACTATAGACACATTTGAATTTCTTTGCCGGATATCTTTTCAATTTTTTGAATCTTTGGCGCAAGGCCCGTGCCAACGGACATCCCTTCACTTTCCAAAACTCGTCAACTCTAATTTTGGTTGGATCGAGCTTTAGCGCCGCTCCCATAGATGAATAGAATTTGGCTGTGCTGTTTGTGGCATGCAAAATCAAAGCTACCTTGTCTTTCAATGAATCTATTGCGTCAACAACAACATCAAACGAATCTAAATCAAATTGATCCGATGTCTCTTCCGAATAGATAGCCTGCACAGGAGTAATATCAGCAGAAGGGTTGATTTCCAAAAGTCGGTCCCTTAAAGCCTTAACCTTTACCATACCGATGGTGCGTGATGTCGCCATTAACTGACGGTTAACATTGGTTACACAAACCCTGTCGCTGTCAACTATTGTCAAATCGCTTATCCCGGATCTGACAAGACCCTCCGCACACCATGACCCGACACCACCCACACCAAAGATAATGACCTTCAGTTCGTCAAGCCGCTTCATCACTTCTTCACCAAGCAAAAGATTACTCCGACTAAAAAAAGGGTTGTTATTCGGCATTATATGGTTTATTTTAAATTGGATCTCACACTGTCAAGGAATTTTTTCATTTTTTCTGAATCCCTGGAATCTACAATATCCTTAAGCTCTGCAAGCTTGTCGCTTATATTTTGAAGCTGACGCGATGTGTGGGGATTAAACAAAATTTCGCTCAAAAGAAAATCATCCTCACTCATAAGTCCGTCGGCAATGGCTTTGTGTCTTTTAAAGGTGGTGCCCGGTGCATCCTGATGTTTCATATTCGATGCAAAAACTAATGTTGATGCAAAAGGAATCGATAGTGAATATGCAATCGTGAGATCGTGTTCTTCAAATGTGAATTCTGCGATATGAAGATGCAGTCTGTTATAGAGATCCCGGAAAAACACTTTGCCAAGATGGTCACCCTCCGATATTATGATAGCGTTTTCATTTGAAAGATTGCTCAGGGAAGCAAAGGTGGGTCCAAACATAGGATGAGTTGAAACATAAGGATGGCCGCAATTTTCATAAAAATCTTTCAAACCTGTCTTAACTGATGCTATGTCACTAAGTATGACAGATTTGTCAAGATGGGGCATAACCTCTTTAAAGGCTGCCAGGGTGTATTTCACTGTAGCCGCATTTATTACCATCTGAGGCCGGAAAGAGTCAACTTCATTTAATGAAGTGAAACGCCTGCAGTTGAACATAAATTTCATTCTTTCCGGATCAGGGTCATAAACTGCCACTTCATGGTCAAAGGAAAGGAGATCACAAAAAAATGAGCCCATTTTTCCTGCTCCGAGAATCAATATTTTCATCAAGAAAGATTTAACGGTTCACAATTTCAATTTGTTTTCTAACAGACTCTTCATGGATAGCAGCAAGGATTGTCCTGACAAAATCGGGTGCAAGACCAAGTTCCTCACCTGATTTAACAAGATGCTCCATAAGGTCGTTGTAGCGTGCCTGTTGAATCACCGGCATGTCATGTTCCTTTTTAAATTGACCAATTTCCGAAGTCACCCTCATACGCTTTGCAAGAAGCTCGAGAATTTCATCGTTGATATGGTCGATCTGTTGCCTCAGCAATGTAAGATTTTCTGTGGTGGTTGACTTGTCACGCAGAACAAGGGTGTTGAGTATCAGGTTCAGAACTTCCGGAGTGACCTGCTGGTTCTTGTCGCTCAAAGCCACATCGGGATCACAATGGCTTTCTATGATCAATCCTGCAAAATTCATGTCGAGAGCCTGCTGCGACAATGAGGCGATAAGTTCCCTTTTTCCTGCGATATGACTGGGATCGCAGAAAATCGGGAGATTGGGCATCCTTCTTTGCAGTTCAATAGGTATATGCCATTGGGGAAGATTCCTGTATAGATGTTTTCCATAAGTGCTGAATCCTCTATGAATGGCACCCAATTTCCTTATTCCGGCATTATATATTCTTTGCATCGCTCCTATCCATAGCTCAAGGTCAGGATTCACCGGGTTCTTCACCAAAACGGGAACATCTTTGCCGTAATCTTTTAATGCGTCGGCAATCTCCTGCATTGCAAAAGGGTTTGCTGATGTTCTCGCACCAATCCATAATATGTCGATATCCACAGCAAGAGCCAGTTCTACATGATTCCGGTTGGCAACTTCAGTGGCTACAAGCATTCCTGTTTCCTCTTTCACTTTCTTCATCCAAGGGAGACCCTGGGCACCGACACCTTCAAATCCACCCGGTGATGTCCTGGGTTTCCAAATTCCTCCACGAAATATTTTAATCCCGTTGGAAGCAAGTTCTTTGGCTGTGGTTAGAACCTGTTTCTCCGATTCCACACTGCAAGGCCCGGCTATAATAATCGGGCGTTTCATATACATCTCAGGCAACAGTTGTTGCAGGTCTTCCATTATCATATTTTCTACTTTTTATGTTTATACACTTTTATTCTCTCCAATGCCTCTTTCAATTTTTCGGGTTTGGCACATAATGATATCCTTATATATCTTTCTCCGTTTTTACCAAAGATAAATCCCGGCGTTACAAAAACCTTTGCATTATAGAGCAATTGGTCGCTAAGCCACTCACCTGACTCTATATCATCGGGAATCTTCCCCCACAAGAACAAACCTTTTTGACGGGGGTCAAAATAACAGTTCAACTCATTCATGATTTCTTCAGCTATCACTCTTCTTTGGGAATAAATCAGAAATAAGTTATCATACCATTCGTTAGGCTGGCTTAGGGCATTTGCGGCAGCAAGCATCACAGGTTTGAATTGACCTGAATCCACATTACTTTTCACTTTTAATATCCAGGATATGAAGACAGGATTAGAAATTGCGACGGCAACCCTCCATCCTGCCATGTTATGACTCTTGCTCAATGAATTAAGCTCAATTGCAATTTCCTTTGCACCCGGAACACTCAGTATGCTCTTCGGATCTTTGTTCAAGATGAAACTATATGGGTTGTCGTGCACAATCACGACATTATGTTTCTTACCGAAATCAATCAAACGTTTGAACAGCTCCTCTGATGCTTCCCTCCCGGTTGGCATGTGGGGATAGTTCACCCACATAAGTTTGATTTTGTCGAGAGGCAATTTTTCTATCTCATCAAAATCAGGAAGCCAGTCGCCATCCTCAGTAAGATTGTAGGTGAAAATTTCAGCTCCCACAAGTTTGCTCACTGAAGTATATGTGGGGTATCCGGGATCGGGCACCAATACGCCGTCACCGGGGTTCAAAAATGCCATTGAAATATGCATTATCCCCTCTTTCGACCCTATGAGAGGCAACAATTCATTTTCCGGATTAAGACTCACATTATACTTATCGGCATACCATTTCGCAAAGGCATTTCTCAGCTCAGGTATTCCTGTATATGACTGATAACTATGATTGGATTCTATACCGGCCTCTCTCTGAAGGGTTTCAATCACATCTTTTGCAGGCGGAAGGTCCGGACCTCCTATGCCAAGAGAGATAATGTTTTCTCCTTGGGCGTTAAGTTTGGCTATTTCACGCAATTTCTTCGAGAAATAATATTCCTTTATTTCACTTATCCTTAGAGCCGGTTCTATCGTTAAATTCGTTTCCATTTTCAGTTTTCTTCCGGTGGTGTGATAAATTCTTTATATTCACCCAAAATGGTTATGTCATTGGTCAATGGTCTTACCGCATCTATCGACTGGCGATATCTTACAAGGCTGTCAAACGTAAGGTCAACATAGAATCTGTATTCCCATTCTCGCCCGATTATTGGCATAGACTGAATTTTGGATAGGTTTATGTCATAAAACGACAAGACAGTTAGAATTTTTGACAAGGCTCCTCCTGTATGAGGCAATGTGAAAACTATCGATGCCTTGTTTATCTCATTTTCTTTAGGACCGATCTCAGATGCCAAAAGTGAGTTCGTAACAATAAGGAATCTTGTGAAGTTCCGACGGTTAGTCTCTATCCCTTTTTCAAGGATTTCAAGATTATAGAGATTTGCCGCATATTCACCGCACACCGCCGCTTGCCCTGACAACTTATTATCGGCTATATCTCTCGCACTTCCCGCTGTGTCAAAGGTTTCAGTCATTTTTAAATTAGGATGCCTCAAAAGATACTGCTCGCATTGCATCAAGGCCATGGGATGGGATTTCACCTCATTAAGAGAGTCTATGGTCTGACCCGGCAATGCTGCCAAAACGTGGGAGATCCTTTTCTTATGTTCTCCTATAACACTGAGGTTATGCTGGCGAAGCAATTCATGGTTTTGTAAAAGACTTCCCGCTATAGTGTTTTCTATTGCAACTATTCCTACTAACGACGCATCTGTGTCAAGTGCATCAAACATTTCATGGAACGTGTTGAAAGGAACAGGTTCTATGTCACGGTCTGAAAAATACTCTCTTGCTGCCGCGTCATGGAAACAACCCTCAATTCCTTGAATGGTTACTCTCAGTTTATCTGTCTTTTCCATCACCTATCTAAAAAAAATCCCGTCATCCAAATTGATAAACGGGATTGATCTTGTTTTTCTGTTTATATTTTTGCAATTCATATATCATTCCCGTTTCGTTTGCCGAAATAGAAATAAAAGAAATAGAAATATGAATTGATTTTTTTCAATTTGTCAATCTTGATTTGTGCAAAGGTAATATTTATTTTTATTTTATTCCAATTTTATTGCAAAAATTTACCTAAACTTAGTCACATCTTTCAAGTTTATATTATTATCCTTTACATTTTTCAGACTCCTCTATTAAAGCCAATAATTCAGGTATAGCCTCTTCGGAAGGTATGTTTTTCTTGATCAGAGTTTTCCCTTTATACAGACTTACCTTACCGGGTCCGGCGCCCACATAACCATAATCGGCGTCAGCCATTTCTCCGGGTCCATTGACTATACAACCCATCACACCTATTTTCAAACCTTTCATCTCCTTTGTTGCCTCTTTGACTTCCTTTAATGTTTTTTGAAGATCAAAAAGAGTTCTTCCACAACTTGGGCAGGCTATATATTCTGTTTTACTGATCCTTAATCTTGCCGCTTGCAGGATGCCCAAAGCTATCGAAGTCCTGTCTTCTTTCGTTATCATAGGCGCATCAATCCATATCCCTGATCCGTAACCCCATAATAAAAGCGGGCCCAAATCTGCCGATGCCTTTATCTGTATATCTTCCTTCTCCTTGTCACCATACGCCACTTTCAATATAATCGGATTGATATTACCGGCAGCCACGAAACGGTCGATCCATGATGCCATAGACCCGACTATGTTTTTATTTTCCGTTTCTAAAACCACGGGCAAATCATCATGATAATTTGTCGGTGTCTCATTTGCATTTGCAGAATGCCAGGTCTCCGGCAACTCTTTCTCATCAATATCAAAACCTATGACAAGAGGGCTTCCGGTTTTATCCAATCCATGTATTGCTGATGAATATGACCTTGCTGCACCATCTTTAATAACCGAAGGTTCGATAATTTCAGGATGACCTTTTCTGGAATCAATATAATCCCGTAATTTCCTTGCCACAGGAATCTCTTTTTCGGGATCCTCAGAGAGTGAAACCCGGATTGTATCGCCAAGACCCTCACCAAGCAATGCTCCAATCCCAACGGCACTTTTAATCCTGCCGTCTTCTCCGTCACCTGCCTCGGTAACCCCCAAATGAAGCGGATAATCCATTGATTCCTCTTCCATTCTTCTTGCCAACAGCTCAACCGTCTCAACCATCACACCGACATTCGATGATTTTATGGAGACAACAACATTCTTAAAATCCTCTTCCTCGCATATACGAAGATATTCCATTGCCGATTCAACCATTCCGGCAGGTGTGTCACCATAACGACTCATGATCCGGTCTGAAAGAGAACCATGATTTACTCCGAGACGTAAAGCCGTGCCATATTCTTTACATTTAATCAGAAAAGGCACAAACGTTTCCCGAATTTTATCCAACTCCTCTTTATACTCCTCGTGAGTAAATTCTATTTTTTTAAATGTCCTGGCGGGATCCACAAAATTTCCGGGATTTATTCTGACCTTGTCACATGTCTCCACTGCCTTGAAAGCAGCGGCAGGATTGAAGTGAACATCAGCCACCAAGGGGACATTGCAACCCTTCGAATGCAATTTCGTTCGTATCTGATTCATATTGTTTGCCTCCCTGACGCCCTGAGTAGTGAGTCTGACAATATCAGCACCTTCTTCCGCAATACGCATTGTCTGTGAAACACTTCCGTCAGTGTCCATAGTAGAAGTGTTTGTCATCGACTGGATTCTGATCGGATTATCTCCCCCTATCCCGATGTCTTTCACTTTTGTTTCATGAGTGTTCCTTCTTTTATAATTATATCGCGACATAACCTTGACTCTTATTATCTTATAAACATCATAAAAAAGACTGAACAAAATCCCACCAGATAACCTGCCAAAACCTGCCATACAGTGTGTCTTCCTAACCATACACGTGCGCTACCCAACAGGCCAGCCACTCCGATTGTAATTAACAACCATACAAACAGTTGGGGCTCTACAGCCATATCCTTTTCTAATCTTATCAACAAAGCTATCAAACCGGAAATTCCTGCTGCATGAGCTGAAATTTTCCATTTCAGATTTATCAATGTGTTGATCACGGCTGCAATCGCTCCTCCCGTGAAAAACATTGTTACCCATACCGGCGCCCCTCGTGATGCCATAAACCATGCCGTACATCCAAGGCATATTGCGGAGATCAAGTATGGCAACGTTCTTTCCTTTCTGCCATTCAAAGCATAATCATCAACCACACCCAAATATTTCAGCAATAATATCAGCAGCAACGGAATACAGCAGCTGATTCCGAACACCACAAAAGTAAAGGCTGTCTGCAGTCCGTTAGGAACAACATCAAGAATCGACAATCTGAAAATAAACAGCACTCCAAACGTAGGCATCAATAATGGCACAAGCACCCATGAAATCAGGTTGCATAATAAATCAATCAAGCTACCTGACTCTTTCTTTTTCTTCTTTTTATCCTGAGGTTTCTCCTCTTTCTCCAAGTTTTCTTCCCGTTCGGTTTTTACAGGTTCCTCCGGTTTCTTTTCACCAAATAAAGATTTGTGAACCCCGTTAAGACTCGTATTGTCTGACTTCTCCTCGGGTTTGTCTATTTCAGGATAATATGATGATGTGTCGATCGGCATGTGAATATTATTATAAATGTTGTTCGTTAGTTTGTTCTTACAGTCTTCAAGAACCCCGGAGGCAAAGGAGATTCAAAACTCATATCCTTTCTTGTAACAGGGTGGGCGAATCTTAGGGTTTTGGCATGAAGCGCCAGCCTGCCGAGTTTACTTGCCGAGGCACCATATTTTCTGTCTCCACTGATGGGATGACCCATCTCCGAGGCATGAACGCGAATTTGATTTTTCCTGCCCGTATCAAGAGAAAATTCTACAAGACTCATCCCATGTCCCCGTTTAAGAACCTTGAAATGCGTCACGGCAAGTTTACCCTCATTTTGCTCCGATGTTGTGTAAACCTTGAACTTTGAATTCTCGGTCAGTCTGCTTTTCAGAACACCTTCATCCTCTTTAACAATACCCTCCAACAAAGCGATATAAAGGCGTTGCAAAACAAAGTTGTTCCAATTATGACGTAATGTCTCCTGGGCTTCCTCCGTTTTGGCAAACATCATCAGTCCTGATGTGTCCCGATCAAGGCGGTGAACCACAAAAAGCTTGTTTTTAGGATTCTTCCTTTTGAGATAATCGCGTAAAATGTCGTAGGCTGTTTCTATTTTTTTCTTTGCAGGGTTCGGGATACCTACAGACAAAAGCCCATAGCCCTTATCCACCACGATTATATGATTGTCTTCATACACTATTTGCAGTCTTGGATGACGAAGTTCCACGAAAGAGCGCGACATATTTATGGAAACTTCATCTCCTTTTGAAACTGGTGCGTTAAAAGCGGTGGTTACACTTCCGTTCAATTTGACCTGCCTATGTTTCAACCAACTTTTAATATCGGTCCGACTCCGTTCTTTATATTTATCTTCCAGAAATTCCATTAATGTGCAGGGTTCATTTTCTTCCTGAAGCACCGTTACTATTCTGTCGCTATGGAATTCCGGGGTTTTGTGATGTCGTGATTTCTGCATTCTTTAATATGCCAAAAACAAGGAAATGTTCCCCAAAGTTAACATTTTTAAAAGAATATCCCGTAACTTTGTAATTAGGAAATACAAGATTTATGAATGTATCGGGATATTTAAGGATTAGAGCTTACGTGCCTTCTGTAAGAATATGTGATATTACGCATAACTTGCTTCAAATTGAAAAAGCGCTGGAGAATGCTTCTACGGATTTGGTGGATTGCCTTGTTTTTCCGGAGCTTTGTATCACCGGCTATACTTGTGGCGATCTTTTTCAACAAGAGTTATTATTGGAAGAGGCTGAAAAGGCTATATCTTCACTCCTTAAACGTCAGGGGTCAGATGAAATTTTGTATGCCGTAGGGTCTCCCGTACGGGCTTTCGGAAAAATTTTTAACTGTGCTGTAGTCATCGCGGGTTCCCGGATATTGGGGATAGTGCCTAAAATACATATTCCCAATTATGGAGAGTTTTACGAAAAAAGATGGTTCGATTCCGGGAAAGACTACCGTAACACATCCATAAATTTTTGTGGTTGCACCGTGCCTTTCGGGTCAGACCTGATTTTTGAACACAAGGGTTCAAAGATAGGAATAGAAATTTGTGAAGATTTGTGGGTTCCCCGGCCTCCAAGCAGTGCCTTGACTCAAGCGGGAGCTGAAATCATTCTTAATCTTTCAGCTTCAGATGAATTAATTGGGAAACATGATTATTTGATAAATCTTATAAGTCAGCAATCTGCACGTTGCCGGTGTGTCTATGCCTATGCATCAGCCGGATGGGGGGAATCCTCTACAGATCTTGTCTTTTCAGGGAAAGCATTAATAGCAGAAGATGGAAAGATTTACGGTTCTGAAAAAAGATTTAATACCGCAATAGTGTATGAAACAATAGACGCTGACATAGAAAAACTAAGGCATGACCGAACAAGATTCAATACATTCTTTGAATCGGGACCGGCACCAGAAGATTTCAGAATAATTTCATCAGGAGTGAAAAATTGCAAAAAAGGCAATCTGATTCCTGACCTTGTAAAACCCGACCCATATCCTTTTGTGCCGCAGAATCCCGCAACGTTGAATGAGCGTTGTGAGGAGATATTCAACATTCAGTCTTATGGACTGATGCGTCGTATGGAAGCCATAGGATGTTCAAAAGTAATTGTAGGTATTTCAGGCGGACTTGATTCTACATTGGCTCTTCTTGTGTCAGTCATAGAGTTTGATACGCTCGGATTACCTCGTTAGGGTATCATAGGCGTAACAATGCCCGGAGCAGCTACAACAAAAAGAACTAAAAACAATGCCGGCAAATTAATGAAGGAATTAGGAATCACTTCATTTGAAATCCCGATTTCCGATGCCGTCGAGGTTCATTTCAAGGACATCCAACATCTTCCTGATCTTTATGATGCAACTTATGAAAATTCCCAAGCCAGGGAAAGGACACAAATCCTTATGGATTTGGCTAACAAATATAACGGGATTGTTGTCGGCACAGGAGATATGTCGGAATTGGCTCTCGGATGGTGCACCTATAACGGCGACCACATGTCAATGTATGGAGTTAATGCCTCAGTGCCTAAAACACTTGTGAAACATCTGGTGAAGTGGATTGCCACAAATTCCGACCCCAATATCACATCTATTCTTGAAGATATTGTCGATACCCCGATAAGTCCGGAGCTTATACCCTCCGGTAATGATTCCATCACTCAAAAAACCGAGGATCTTGTGGGTCCATACGAACTTCATGATTTCTTCCTTTTTAATTTTTTACGTAATTCTTTCTCCCCCCTTAAGATATACATGCTTGCCTGCAGGGCCTTTGAAGAGAAATATGAAAAACCTATCATTCTAAAATGGCTTAAGGTGTTTGTGCGTCGGTTTTTTACGCAACAATTCAAACGATCCTGTATGCCCGATGGCCCTAAGGTTGGCAGTGTAAATCTTTCTCCACGAGGGGATTGGAGAATGCCCTCCGATGCATCATTCAATCTATGGATGAGCCAACTGGAAAATATTAATCCCGATGATTCATCTTTTCAATGAATAAAGAGGAACTCTTCAACGAAGATATATCAAATGCATTGCTTTCTCTAAATCAGGGTAACCTGATTCTTTATCCCACAGACACCATCTGGGGGATAGGTTGTGACGCTACAAATCCTGAAGCTGTTAAAAAAATCTTCAACCTCAAACAGAGAACGGATTCAAAATCAATGATTGTTCTTGTTGATTCACAAGAGTCATTAAACAATGTTGTAAAGAATGTGCCGGAAACTGCCATTGGGCTGATCAACAACACAAAAACTCCTCTTACAATCATTTATGATGACGGAGTTAATGTGGCAGACAATCTAAAATCGGAAGATAATTCTTTAGCTGTGAGGATAACAGATGAAATATTTTCAAAGGAGTTATGTCACAGATTTGGCAAACCTATTGTGTCAACTTCCGCTAACATTTCAGGAAATTCATCTCCATCAACTTTTCATGAGATTTCTGAAGAGATAAAAAAAGGTGTCGGTTATATTGTCAGATATCGACAAGACGACCACACACCACATATTGCAAGCAGAATTATCAAAGTTCCCGACAAGGGAGATATTAGCATACTACGATAAATCAACAATCGGGATCAGGCATGATAATTGTATGAAAAGGGCATTCGACATAATTTTTTCATCTTTTGCTCTCGTGTGTCTTTCTCCGGCATACATTCTCATTGGGTTATCTATACTGCTCACATCAAAGGGAGGGGTGTTTTATACCCAACAACGTCTCGGGAAAGGGGGAAAGCCGTTTAATCTTTACAAATTCAGAACAATGGTTGAGGATGCCGAAATTAACGGGCCTCAGCTTGCAACTCCCGGCGACGATAGAGTCACGAGTGCCGGAAGATTTCTTAGAAAGTATCATCTTGATGAATTGCCTCAATTCTGGAATGTTTTAAAAGGCGATATGGCAGTTGTAGGGCCAAGACCCGAAAGAGAATTTTTTGTGAAAGAAATAGAAAAGTTATTTGACAACTATGAAACATTATTCTCCTTGCGTCCCGGAATCACATCGTTAGGTTCCATTGAACATGGATATGCAACCAATATAAAACAGATGGTGGAAAGAGCCCTTACTGACATTGATTACATAAAAAGAAAAAGCTTTAAATTAGATGCGGCTATTATATTAAAGACTATAAAAAGAATGGTCGACGGTAAAGGGATCTGAGAATGGCATATAGCGAACGACATAACTGGTTTACCGAACGCTGGATCAATGTTGTGGTATGGAGAGAAAAACATATCGGCCAACGTTCTTTTGTCGTTCTTTTATCGTTGGTGGTGGGTATAATTGGTGGATTTGCCGCACAGCTGCTTAAATTTCTGATAAATTTAATATCTCATGCCCTCACATCCCATTTCAGCGAAAATGCTGTCAACTGGCTATATATGGTTTATCCGGTGGTGGGAATATTTATTGTAACCATAATTCTCAAGTATATGGTGAAAGATAATATTTCTCACGGTGTCACCAAGGTTCTTTATGCCATTTCAAGGAGAAAATCGAGGTTAAAGAAGAGAAACATGTATTCTTCTTTAATAGCATCTTCAATAACCATAGGTTTTGGTGGGTCAGTGGGAGCTGAAGGTCCAATAGTCTTCACCGGTGCTGCCATCGGTTCCAATATCGGGAAAGCATTCCGGATGTCGCCAAGGATATTGATGTTGCTTGTGGGATGCGGAGCCGCCGCAGGTATCGCAGGAATTTTCCGGGCTCCTATCGCCGGGATGCTTTTCACTCTTGAGGTGCTCATGATAGATCTCACAGGCGCCACTGTCATGCCATTGTTGATTTCTTCTATCAGCGGTGCCACCGTTGCTTATATTCTTGAAGGATATAACGCTGAATTTTTCTTTTCCCAAAGCGAACCATTTTACATCCGTAACATTCCCTACACGCTTCTGTTAGGAATTTTTTGCGGCCTGATTTCCCTCTATTTCACCAAGGTAATGTTTATGATGGAGACCATGTTTTCAAAACTGAAGACACAAAATCTCAAAATAGCGGTAGGGGGGATCATAATGGCAGTGTTGATTTTCCTTATTCCGCCTCTATATGGAGAAGGATATGAAGCGATCAACGAACTTCTTGAGGGTGAATACTCCAGCATACTTGCAAGCACTTTCTTCTATTTAGACCGCGACAATATCTGGCTTATCTTCGGTTTTATTGCTGCAATTATCCTTACAAAGGCTTTCGCAACCAGCGCGACCAACGGCGCAGGGGGAGTGGGAGGAACTTTCGCCCCGTCACTTTTCGTGGGAGCAATGTGCGGTTTCCTCTTCGCATTGTTTTTCAATATTATCTTTGACGATGCCGGAATATCAAATAAAAATTTCACTCTATTGGGAATGGCAGGGGTTATGAGTGGAGTTATGCACGCACCCCTTATGGCAATATTTCTCACGGCTGAAATGACGGGAGGATATGACCTTTTTCTACCTCTACTAATAGTGTCGACCATTTCTTATATGACAATCCGGATGTTCCTTCCCTATAGCATCTACACCATGCGACTTGCACGTGAGGGAGATCTGCTCACACATGAAAAAGATAAGGCAGTTTTGACCTTATTGAAAGTTGAAAATGTTATTGAAAGAGACTTCAAGCCGGTTAAACCTGACATGACCCTAAAAGAGGTAGTGGAAGTCATTGCTAAATCCAACCGTAATCTCTTCCCGGTTGTCGACGACAACGGTATGCTCCTTGGTGTTGTTCTCCTTGATGATATTAGAAATATAATGTTCCGGACAGACCTTTACAGAAAGATGCATGTCTCCCGATTCATGTCGGTGGCTCCCGCCAGGATAGAGATTAATGAGCCGATGGATGAGGTGATGAAAACATTCGACCGGACACATGCGTGGAATCTCCCTGTTGTGGATCGCGGGAAATATGTAGGATTTGTATCCAAATCAAAAATATTTAATTCTTACAGAAGAGTGTTACGCCATTACTCTGATGAATAAGCCGATGAAAAAAAAGAAATTAAGAATAGTTTTTTTCGGAACCCCTGAGTTTGCAGTCTGTAGTCTTGACAGGCTGGTGAAAGAGGGCTATGACATTGCAGCAGTTATAACGATGCCTGACAAAATTGCCGGAAGAGGTCACAAACTAATTGAAAGCTATGTTAAGAAATATGCTGTTGCAAATAATATCCCCGTTTTGCAACCTGAAAAACTCAAGGATCCTCTTTTTATTGAAGAACTAAAAAAAATTAATGCCGATCTCTTCATCGTGATTGCTTTCAGGATGTTGCCTGAAATAGTATGGAGGATGCCGCCGGAAGGCACTTTTAACCTTCATGCATCCCTTCTCCCAAAATATCGGGGTGCTGCTCCTATAAACTGGGCTGTTATAAACGGTGAGCGGGAAACCGGTGTCACCACATTCTTCCTGAAACATGAAATAGATACCGGTGATATCATTGAACAACGCAAGATTATTATAGAACCTGAAGATAATGTGGGACACATTCACGATAAATTAATGGAGATCGGTGCAGAGATGGTGGTGGATACAGTGAAAAAAATTGAGAATGGCGAAGTAAACACATTACCTCAACCTGCCGGTGATTTTATTCCGGCACCAAAAATATTTAAAGAAACCTGCAAGATAAACTGGAACAACTCCTCAACTGCCATACATAATTTTGTAAGAGGTCTCTCGCCTTATCCCGGTGCTTGGACCACCATGATGTATGGAGGAAAAGAAACAGAGATCAAGTTGTTCAAGACTGGCTTAAAACCGGAAATTACTGAACAAGAAGGCTTCCCCGGAACTCTTGTCAAACTGAAAAATAATCTCTATGTTTTGACCGGTGACGGGTGGCTTGAGATCCTTGAACTTCAGGCTGCCGGAAAAAAAAGGATGTCGGCTTCTGAATTTTTGAGGGGTTATAATCCTGAACGCTTTATTTGAAATGATTACCGACACTGATAAAAGATTCTGCAGTTTGCTCTTCGATGTTATGGAGGCAAAGGGAGTTAAAGATATTGTCTGTTCTCCCGGTTCACGTAACGCGCCCCTCCTGCTGGCGGCATCAGCCAGAAACTCATTGAAGAAACATTTTGTCATTGATGAAAGAGCCGCAGGTTTCATGGCCTATGGGTTGGCCTTGGTGAGTAGAAAGCCTGTCGCTTTGGTGTGCACTTCGGGCACGGCATTATTAAATTATTCACCTGCTGTTGCGGAAGCCTATTATCATGGAGTTCCCCTCGTGGTTATTTCCGCCGACCGACCAATGCAATGGATCGATCAGGAGGATTCCCAAACAATAAGGCAACCCGACGCTCTGGCTAATTTTGTTAAAAAAAGCTACAATATGCCGGTTGGTCCTGACAACGACAGTGAACTGTTATGGTATGTCAATAGAATTACGAATGATGCTTTAATCACAGCTTGCAGCCAGAGACCCGGACCGGTTCATCTCAATGTGCCCTTGGCTGAACCACTGGGATTAAAAAAAATCAAAAATTCCGATACTCCTCGAATCATTGAATTTATTCAAGCCGATTCCATAGGCAATAAAGAAATAATCAGGCAACTTGCCATGAGGGTTGCAAAATCAAAGGTTATGTTGGTTGCCGGTTTTATGTCTCCCGATTCCGCACTCCAAAAATCCGTTTCATCCTTCGCTCGTTTCCCAAATGTTGCGGTTATGGCTGAAACTATCTCCAACCTTCACCTGACCCTTACAGACTACAGTGTTGACTCGGTTTTAACCGCCTATGATAAAAGTCGTCTTGAAGAGCTTTCTCCCGATTTGATAATTTCTGTCGGAGGGTCGCTTGTGTCACGGAAACTTAAGGAATATTTAAGAAAAAACATAGGGAACTGTGAACATTGGGCAATAGGCTATACCCATACTACTGTTGATTGTTTTCAATCGTTAAGCTTGAGAATTGAAACAGACATTACACGTTTTTTTAGAAGTTTATCTTCATCTCTTTCAAAATTACAAATTGCAGCTCATTCAACCGGTTATAAAGATTCATGGTTGGATGCCCGCAAAAAAGCCTTACAAATTAAAAACACTTTTGTTGACAATTCTCCCTGGTCGGAACTACAGGCATTTAATCTTATTCTTAACAATATTCCGGGATCTTGCAATCTCTTGTTATCAAATGGCACTCCCATTCGTTATGACCAAATCATAACCCATAAACTTCCACACTCAACCTGGTGCAACAGAGGGGTCTCCGGAATAGACGGCACCGTAGCCACCGCTGTGGGAGCCGCCAAATCATATCCGGGTGTTACCTTGTTGATCACCGGAGATCTTTCTCTCTCCTACGATATAGGGTCTTTAGGACTAAAAGAGATTCCCGACCGACTGAAAATTATTGTAATAGATAATGAAGGCGGAGGCATTTTCAGATTCATATCTTCCACTTCCGGATTAGAAGAGAGAGAGAAATATTTCTGTATGAAGCCGGATCTCTCTTTAAAAGAAATAGCCGAAGGATTCGGATGGGAATATATGGAAGCTGATTCAGAAAATTCTCTTTCCTGCAATCTTAAAAAGTTATATTCCTCTACTCATAAAACAATCTTGAGAGTTGTATGCGATGGAGTAAGGAGCGCTGAGATTTTAAAAGCCTATATGAAGATAAAATGTTGACACTATATTGCGTTCAATTTAGCAATCCTTGTCATCCATTGTGTGCCTTTCAATCTTACCAAGAAGAACCCACCGCGGAAAGTCAGTTCTATTGCCATAGCTATCCAGACACCATGTAATCCTAAAACAGGTGCAAGCAAGGCCGCCAGAATCACTCTGATTCCCCACATGCAACCTAAATTCATAAAACATGGTATAAGAGTGTCGCCGGCTCCCACAAAAGCACCGTAAGCCACAATTGAGGCCGCATACATAGGTTCGGCCCAAGCCTCGGTGCGTAACGCTGTCACGCCGAGTTGCACTATTTCATGATCGGGAGTCATTATCTCCATCATCCATGGTGCGATAGCATACATCACACCTCCCAGTAATGTCATTACACCCATCCCCAGCCATGTCGAGGTGTATGCAAATTGACGAGTAAGTCTCTGACGTCCGGCACCGATGCTCTGCCCGACAAGGGTCGTGGTGGCATCCCCTATTCCATAACCGGGCATATAGCAGATGCTTTCGGCTATCACCGCAAAAGCATTGGCAGCGATCGATGCAGCTCCCAAGGGGGCTACTATAATTGTGATCATCACCTGTGCCCCCGACGTAAGAAACCTTTCAATCCCCACAGGGAAACCAATGTGAAACGCTTTTTTTATACAACTTCTTTTTAATTTGAAACTTCCTTTCTCGGAAGTTATCTTCATTTCTTTTGAAAAGAACAAAAGTTTTATCAATAACACAATGGCACCGCATCCTTCAGCCAATGATGTCCCCAAAGCAGCACCCCAAACGCCGAAACCGGCTCCGGGATGTCGGATTGTCATTCCAAAAATATCCAACTCTCCCGAGGGAAATATCAGAAAAAAATTAAATATAACGTCAAGAACGCACATCACTGTACCCACGGCTCCGGGGAAAACCATGTTCCCGCTGCTCCTCAACATGCCGGCTGCGAGATAACTGAACTGAAACAGAGGCATGGCTGCCACCGTTATCAAAAAATAAAGTGAAGCATTATGCCTGATTGCCTCCTCTCCGCCAAGCCATTTTGGCAATTCCCAACTGATTGCAACACCTACCACCGAAAGTGCAATGCTATAGAATAATGCAGCCACAAGAGCCTGCCTAAGCACCTCTCTTGCCCCCTTTCCATCCCCGGCACCTATCAGATGTGCAACCTGAACCGAAAATCCGACTGAACATGCCGAACACAATCCGAAAAAAATCCAGGTGGAGGTCGTGACCAATCCAATCGATGCCGCCGGGAGTGCACCAAGACGCCCTACCATTGATGCATCTATATATTGCATGACAATAGCAGAGATCTGAGCAATTATGGCAGGGATACTCAAGGAGATGGCCAGCCTTAGCTGCTCAAGCCTACTAACCGGACCCTTCTGGCGGATAACATCCGATAACTTCCTCTTTTCTTTAAAAAGGAAATTCATTGATTTTTCTTAATCATCTAATAGATACACGTCACTTACCCTGACGCTCTTCTATTTCACAGTTTGCCGGCGATTTGATATTTTCATCCAAGATTATTTCACCGATGGAATCTGCAACTATCTTACCTGATCGGGGATTCTTTATACTGGTCACATGCCCTCTGATATCTGCATGGACATCGGAATACTCGAAACATAAATCAGCGTCAGTATCCATTGTGCAATTTTCCATCACGAGGTTGCGTGCATAACACAATGCCTGTGTTCCCCCTATCCTGCAATTCACAAGTTTCAGGTTCTTTGAGTGCCAACCCAAATATTCTCCCGATATCGTTGAATCATAAACGGTGACATTCTCAGTGCCCCAAAATGCATCTTTACTGAAAATCTCAGCGTCTCTTATAACAACGTTCGAACAATATTGAAATGAATAATTCCCCTCCTGATGATAATCCTTGATATCAATGTTATGGGAATGCATAAAAAGATAATCGGCCTTGGCCACTTTAACATTACGGAGTTTCACATCTTTGCAATGCCATAATGTTTCAAGTGCGTTGGGGATCTCAACGTTTTCAATATCAAGATTCTCCATCTCCCTGAACATCTTGGGCGCCTCCACCATGGTGTCTCGCATCACGAGATTCCTGGAATACCAAAGTGCCGCCCTTGCTCCTTCGGTGAAAAAACAATCTTTGATATAAAACTTATAAACGTGCCAGAAAGGATACTTACCCTCAAACCTGCACCCTATCGCCTCTATGTCGCTGCATTCTTTCAATGCAGACTCTCCGGCATGAATAACCACGTTTTCCAACCTTAAGTCATGTGTTGCAAATAGCGGACGCTCGCCACCAAATTCTTCGTTACGGATTGTTTTCATTGTGTATTCTTTAATTTTGCACAAAATTAAAAATTTTAGACTAATTTTGAGAATTCATACGCCCCAAAGGTTATGGCAACCATCATTAATCTAAACAATATCAGGGAAGATTTGAAAGATAAGGGAATATATGCCTTCCTGCATATCCTGATTCTCGTATTGTCGATTTTTCTTGTAGTCAGAATTTCTATCGACACCTTCAACAATGAGGCTTTCTATCTGGAACCTAAATTCATTCATTTCCAATTTTGGATCTGTGTGGTGTTCCTTTTCGATTTCTTTGTGGAATTTTTTCTCTCAAAAAATAAATGGAAATATATTCGCGACAGATTCATATTCTTCCTTGTTTCTATCCCATATAATTCCATTATATCATTCTACGGATGGACATTCTCCTCACAAATCACCTACGCGCTGCATTATATTCCATTGATCAGGGGGGGGTATGCCATGTCGATAGTTGTGAGCTGGTTCACCTATAATCGTGCCACCGGGCTATTCATCTCCTATCTTGCAACTTTGATCTTCACGATATATTTTGCGTCTCTCGCTTTTTATGTGTTCGAGCACAATGTTAATCCAACGGTAAAGAATTATGACGATGCCTTATGGTGGGCAGCTATGGATGCAACGACAGTCGGATCCAATATTGAGGCCATAACCCCTGTTGGAAGGATTCTTTCCGTGCTCCTTGCGGCTTTGGGAATGATGATGTTCCCAATTTTCACTGTATATGTTACCAACCTGCTCACCAAGACCAAACAGCAGGGGGAATCAATCGACGGGCCTGTGATCTACAACACACAATCCTCTGAAAGCGCGCCTTCATCCTCTGACAGCAAAGAAGGCACCCAATCCGTATCAGCTGCATCATCCACTTGACAAGCATATAATAAAACCTAGATAATTATGGAAATTAAAGAAGATTTAAAAAAACCGACAGTGAAGGAATTCCCCCGTACCCTTTTAAGAGGAGTGGGGCAAGTTATGTTTCAAGACAATATGCTCACCGGAATTCTTTTCCTATGTGGTATTTTCTGGGGATCCTATCAGGAGGGTTCTCCATTGGTTTGTTGGGGTTGCCTTGCAGGCGTGTTTATTTCAACATTAACAGGATATATACTTCGACTTCCCGATCAGGGTGGCGCCCAGGGTCTGTGGGGTTTCAACGGTGCCTTGGTGGGTTGTGCATTCCCGACATTTCTCGGCAATACCGTTTGGATGTGGATAGGTCTGATAATCTGTGCAGCACTGTCAACTGTAGCTAAATCAGGAATGGATAATATTCTGGGCAGATGGAAGATTTCATCTTTCACTTTCCCCTTTGTGGCAACCACTTGGATATTTCTTTTGTCTGCACGTGTTTTCAGTGGATTCCCCCCCGTTGATATGGGAAGCCCCGAATTTCCTCATCTTGTTGAAGGATCCACAGCCTATGTAGGTGTGCTTCAACATTTTGCAAATGAGAATGTTTCATTAGGATTCGGCGATCTTGTCATCTATTGGTTAAGGGGTATTTCCCAGGTTTTTTTGATCAAATCTTGGGTTTGTGGAATTTTCTTCCTTGCGGCTCTGGCGGTTTCAAGCTGGCGGGCATGTCTTTGGGCTGCTGTTGCTTCAGCCATTTCATTGTTTATAGCCATCGTGTGGCAAGGTCCCGGCATTGATATTGCAAACGGTCTCTATGGTTTTTCCGCAGTCTTGACAGGTATTGCTTTGGGTGCCACTTTCTGTAATTTTTCTTGGAAAGCAGCAATCTGGTGTGTGTGCGGAATTATTGCAACCGTTTTTGTGCAGGCTGCCATGAACGTTTTCTTCACCCCGATGGGCTTCCCCACATTAACCGGACCGTTCTGCGTAGCTACCTGGATTTTCCTCTTCCCCGCCTACAATTTCTTTGAACCTAAACCGGTTGAGGCAAAATAACCCGGATGCCATTTAATATCGACAATGCTCCACTTGGCTGGAGACAATTTTTAATCACCGGAGTCGCTTCTCTTGGACAGCTGATCGGCACAGGACTTGCGACTCTGGTGTCGGTTATTATCCCCTTGTATCAATTAATTGCTCATCCCGAGCTTTCTTCTTTCATGCAAGGTCTTGTGGGTGCAATGGATTTAATCGGTATAATGGTAGGTTCAACAATTTTGGGTAAATTGTCGGATCATTTCGGCTATCTGTTCTTCTTCCGTCTATGCCCCGCGATAATATGTGTCTCCTCTGTTATAGCATTGATTTTCCCGAATCTCACAGTTCTTATAATTTGTCTGTTTTTCATGGGATTTGGCATAGGGGGTGAATATAGTCTGGATTCAAACTATATTTCCGAACTGATGCCTGAAAAATGGTCGTTCCTTATGGTCGGGGCTGCCAAAGCAGCCAGTGCGATGGGTAATATCGGGGTGGCTGGCGTCTGTTTTCTGATGGTCAGAGACTGGACCGACCCCCATCTATGGCCACATCTGCTCTGGATTATGATTGCCATATCGGGATTCATGATTATATCTCGTATCAGGTTTTGGGAAAGTCCGAAATGGCTGCTTGAACACGGAAGATATGAACAAGCCCAGACCGATGTGCATCATTTTCTCGGACCTGATGTCAATATTGATGAATCGGATATTGAATCAAAAAAACTGGAACTGGAGGCCAAGGAAAAAGAAAAGGCTTCCGGACAACATAGCAATTTCTTCATAAGAAACTGGAAGAAGATAATATTCACCGGCATTCCCTGGGCATGCGAGGGACTCGGAGTTTACGGTATCGGTGTCTTTTTGCCCATACTTGTCATGGCATTAGGAATAGAACCTCCCGCCTCAAGCGCTTCCCCCCTGAAAGAGGTGGCTTCATCTGTTGAGATAACCTTGTGGATCTCTTGTATCATCCTGCCCGGCTTTATACTCGGACTGGCTCTTATAAACCGGATTGACGGAGCCAAGATTCAATGGTCAGGATTCCTTTTGAGCGCAGCGAGCCTGCTTATTTTGTTGCTGGCTTATGACCACCATTGGGCCAGATGGATTTCAATCCTTGCCTTCATGTGTTTCGAACTATTCTTGAATATGGGACCACATCTAATGACTTATGTACTTCCTCCCAAGGTGTATCCCGTAGCCGACCGCGGCCTGGGCACCGGGATTGCCGCCTCGTTAGGTAAACTGGGTGCCGTGCTGGGAGTATTCTTTATCCCGATTCTTCTACATTCCGGAGGGTCATCATTAGTCTTGATTGTGTCTATAATTGTGATGCTGATAGGCGGAGCCGTCACCTTTCTTTTTAATCCTGACAGAAAACCTAAACCGGCTGCCTGAATATTGCAAATGCTATTGTTTCAAGCCATAATTTTAACTATATTTGCCATATTAAATGCATTATCACTTAAATAAATAAACACCATGGTAGATTACAAGAAATTAGGTCTTGTCAACACTAAAGAGATGTTTGCCAAGGCTGTGCACGGTGGCTATGCCATCCCGGCATTTAACTTTAATAACATGGAGCAGCTCCAAGCCATCATCAAGGCTGCCTCCGACACTAAATCACCGGTGATTCTGCAGGTATCGAAGGGTGCACGCAATTATGCCAATCCCATCCTCCTGAGATATATGGCGCAAGGTGCTGTGGAATATGCCAAGTCATTGGGTTGGGAACACCCTCAAATCGTGCTTCACCTTGATCATGGCGACACATTTGAACTCTGCAAGGATTGCATCGACAATGGTTTCTCTTCCGTAATGATCGACGGCAGTCATCTTCCGTATGAAGAGAATGTGGCTCTTACAAAGAAAGTTGTGGACTATGCCCACAAATATGATGTAACCGTTGAAGGCGAACTTGGAGTTTTAGCCGGTGTTGAAGATGAAGTAAGCTCTGATCATCACACCTATACCGACCCCGAAGAAGTTGTTGATTTTGTTACCCGTACCGGTGTCGATAGTTTGGCCATATCAATCGGAACTTCACATGGTGCATATAAATTCACACCGGAACAGTGCACCCGTGACCCGAAGACCGGTTTGCTCGTGCCTCCTCCATTAGCTTTCGACGTGCTTGAAAAAGTGGAAGAAAAACTTCCCGACTTCCCAATCGTGCTCCACGGGTCATCTTCTGTTCCTCAGGAATATGTGAAAATCATAGCTGAGAACGGTGGCAAATTGCCCGATGCTATAGGTATTCCGGAAGAAGAATTGCGTAAGGCAGCAAAAATGGATGTGTCAAAAATCAACATTGACTCTGACAGCCGCCTTGCCATGACTGCTGCAATCCGCAAAGCATTCAACGATAATCCGGCTGAGTTTGACCCGCGTAAATATCTTGGCCCGGCTCGTGATGAAATGGAAAAACTCTACAAACACAAAATTATCAACGTGCTTGGTTCAAACGGCAAGGCTGAATAATCATATTTCATCCGAATAAATATTCAAGAAGAGGAACCTTTTTCGGTTCTTCTTCTTTTTTTACCTCAATTATCTACTTTCCCGGTCAATTTATTAAAGATTTATTTCTTACTTTTGCAATAATAGAAAATATAATGTAGCTATGATAAAATATTTCTTTGCTTTTCTGCTTTCGATGGGCTCTTTCCTAATCTTTGCCAAAACACAGGAACCTTTGGTGCCGATGCCTAATTCCTTAACTTATGAAGGAGAGGGGTTCAATTCCACTGGTAAGCCGGTTTCAATCGGGATTGCCGATTCTGCTCTGGAACCTTCATCCCTTCTACTACAGACAATACTGAAAAAACGTGGAATTGAAAACACAAAAACTTCTGAAAGCATAAAACCGAACATCGTTTTGAATATCGACCCATCTCTTGCAGGCAACGAACATTATAGACTTGTTGTTGACGAGACAGGGATAAATATTTCCGGGGCGTCGCCCGAAGCAGTGTTCCGAGCAGTCAACACTCTTGATCAACTACTTCTGGAAAATATCTCCAATGACGGGGTTATCAATCTACCCGGAATGATAATTGACGATGCACCTCGGTTTCCTTACAGGGCATTAATGCTTGATCCCGCACGCCATTTCCTCTCTGTGGATGAAGTGAAACATTTTATTGACCAAATGGCAAAGTATAAATTCAATGTTTTGCAGCTTCATCTCACCGATGATCAAGGCTGGAGAATTCACCTTGACAAACATCCTGAACTTTCAAGCGAAAAGCACTACACCCGAAAGGATATTCAGGAGATTATAGATTATGCAGCACAAAATTATATTGAGGTTGTGCCGGAAATAGATGTGCCGGGTCACACTTCTGCCTTCTTGGCTGTGTATCCGGAAATGGGTTGCATCAACCGGCAGGCGGAACCTATAGAGGTGGGTAAAACTGATAATCGGATGCTGTGTGCATCAAATAATGACGTTTATGAGATTTTAGAGGATATAATAACTGAAATGGCAACTATCTTTCCTTCAGATTATATCCACCTCGGAGGGGATGAAGCTGCCATCAAGAATAACTGGGCAAAGTGTGATTCCTGCCTTGCACTCATGAACAGATTGGGTTTTGACGATCCTTCCCAACTAATGATTCCTTTTTTCGACAAAACGCTCGGTTATGTGAAGGAAAACGGGAAGAAACCTATCCTCTGGTGCGAGCTTAACAATATATATCCCCCGGCCGATGATTATCTTTTCCCTTATCCGGAAGGTATTACTCTCGTTACGTGGCGGAATGGTCTCACACCGACATGTATTGAACTTACAGGAAAAAGTAATTACCCGTTAATAATGGCTCCCGGTGAATACGCCTATCTTGACTATCCTCAATTCAAGGGGGATCTTCCGGAATTCAACAACTGGGGTATGCCCACAACAACCCTTAAGAAAACCTATGAATTCGATCCGGGTTATGGTCTTGACGACAGCGACCGGTCGCATATCGCCGGAGTGATGGGAACACTATGGGGTGAGGCTATCTTAGATATCAACAGAGCGACCTATATGGCATTTCCCCGGGCGCTTGCACTTGCTGAAGCCGGCTGGACAAATATGGACAACCGCGAATGGGACTCGTTCAAACAAAGGATGTATCCGAACCTCTACGATTTGATGAAAAGCGGCGTTTCATTCAGAGTGCCTTTTGAAATAGCCGATTAGTTCACAATCCTGAAAGTATTGTTTCAACAGCTTCCAGATAAGACCTTGTGATATTATCACGGTCAAATTCTTTTTCCATTTTTTTTCTTCCCGCAAGCCCGAGCTGCCTCTTCTTTTCTAAAGGCAGTTCTATAAATTTTATCATGGCATGCGCCAGAGTCTCTGCATCTTTTGCAGGGACTGTGTAACCTGTCACTCCGTTTTCCACAGTTTCACGGCAACCCGGCAGGTCTGTGGTTATTACAGGGCGACCGCTTGAAGCACTTTCAAGCAATACGTTTGCTATCCCTTCTGCATAGTAGGATGGTAAGACCGTACAATGCACATCCTTTATCAAGTTTGTTATGTCGTCTATTTTCCCATGATATTGAATGACTCCATTTTGCTCTGCTTCATGTATAAATTGAACTAAATCATCTTCAAACGGACCGACAACATGGAAAATCATGTCGGGGTATTTCTCCTTCACAATTTCAGCAGCCTTTATATATTCCTCTATTCCCTTTTCTTTCAATATCCGGGAAATAAAGAGGAACTCAATCCTGTCGGTTGAGGGGTAAGGAAGTAGGGAATATTGGTTAAGATTCACGCCTGAGCCGGCAAGCATTTCAAATGGCCCTTCATATATTTTTCTTTCTTTAAAGAATCTTTGATTCGAACTGTTTTGGAAAAACACCATTGAAGCCTTGCAAATTGCCATTTTGTAGAGCTTCCGTGTTATATTTGAGAAAAAAGATTCCTTGGCTAAAACACTTCCCAAGCCTGTGACATTAACAACATAAGGAACGCCTGAAATTCTGGCCGCCATACTTCCATAAATATTGGTCTTGGTATAGAATGTGAGTATGACATCAGGTTTTATAGATTTACATATTCGCAATAATTCAATAAATATTTTTATTTCTTTCAGCGGGTTTTTAGTCCGTCCCTTAATATTTTGAATTATCACCTTGCATCCCGCTTCCATTAACTTATCTTTCTCCTCTCCTTCCGGACAAACCACAATCACTTCATATCCCTCTTTAAGCAATGCTTTAATCAGGTCGATACGATGATGATAGATTATCATCATATTTGAACCTATTATTAAAACTTTGCCTTTCATTAGGTGTGATAATATCCTTTATTTATCTTCGTTTCTTTATTATGATAAGGGTGATCCATGTTCTTGAATCCTTGAACCGTAACGGTACGGAAACCTTCATTATGAATCTTCTCCGGAATATCGACAGATCAAAGTTAATGTTTGATTTCCTGATATTCAAAGAATCTGACCATGGATTTCAAGATGAAGTCTTAAAGCTCGGGAGCCGGATCTACATATTGCCTCACCGAAAAAAAAACTTGATAGCCTATCGGAAAGCTTTGAATAATTTTTTCATGAAGCACTCATCCGAATATTCTGTGATTCACATGCACGGAATGAGTCTCACCACTATAGCACCCCTTGTGTATGCAAAAAAATTTGGGGTGGGAAAAAGAATTTTTCATATCCATTCCACAAAGTGCTCGGGGTTACATAACAGAATCCTACATTCCATAAACAGAAGGAGGTTGTCACGATACACTACACTATGTCTCGCTTGTTCAAAACAAAGTGTGTCATGGATCAATCCGGATAATAAGCCAAGACCGACATCAGAAATTTTGGTCAACGGGATCGATCTTTCACGCTTCAAGTTTTGCCCTAATTTGAGACGATCATTAAGGGTAGAATATGCAATCGGTGATAAAACCATGGTCATTGGGCATGTGGGAAGTTTTAATCAAGTTAAAAACCAACAATTTCTTTTACGACTTCTGGATGCATGTCTGAAAAAAGGACTCGATGTAAGACTTTGTTGCGTCGGAACAGGAAAACTGTTTGAAAATTTTAAAAGGAAAGTCAAGTCTAAAGGACTGCAGGATAAGGTTATCCTTCCCGGGTTCACAGAAAAACCTGAGGAATATCTCCGATTATTTGATATTTTCGTAATGCCGTCATTGCATGAGGGATTCCCTTTGGCTTTGATTGAAGCGCAGTGTGCCGGATTACCGGTTTTAGTCTCAGATAAAATCACGGCTGAAACAAAACTAACCCCTAATTTCCGCTTTCTTTCCCTGAAAACCAACATATTAGAATGGGTCGACGCATGCATTGACTTATCGGGAGAAAACAGAGATTCCGGTACAGATAATTCTTCCCTGGCTCCCTATTCCATAAAAAACACAGTCAAGAAATTGGAAGCTATTTACAATGTCTGAACAATGAACATTCTTTTTCTGACCGAAAATGATGCCATACCCGAGCATGGAGGAGTAGAAAGGGTTACCTCTCTTTTGTCTCGTTATCTTAAGGAGAAATTCGGGCATGCGGTTATGACATTGTCATTAAATTCCTTAAATCAGTCTGCCTCACCTAAAGATAAGTTTTTGAAGATTTTAAAAGAGAACCGAGTCGATGTGATCATCAATCAAAATCTTATTAGGGCTCATTTTAGGCTTTTGCAGGGTATTCCTCCTTCAATAAAAATAGTATCGGTGCTGCATAACCGGCCATTCCAACATGAAAATTTAGGAGTCACTTTCAAGAGATTGTCATACCCGTCATCTTGTAAAGAATTTATAATGAAATTGATCGGACTTTGGATGCCCTCATTCTATATAGGACAACGTCTGAAAGCTTCCAGAAAAAATCTTAATAAATTCCTCGCTGTCTCCGATAGATTGGTGGTGCTATGTGAAAAATACAAGGAAAGGATAATTAAATTCATGCCGGAAGCAGATACCGGAAAAATATTGGCAATACCAAATCCTAACACCTACAATTTAAACCTTTCAGGCAACAATGATGAGAAAGAAAACATTGTGCTTTTTGTAGGGCGTTTGGCACATCCACAAAAGAATGTAACAGGATTTATCGACATTTGGAAACGGTTTAACGATATTCATCCCGACTGGAAAGCAATAATTGTTGGCGACGGCCCCCATGACCATCAAATAAAAGCTTATGCCCGGAAATGTTCTGTCAGAAATCTGATATTCATGGGTAATAAACCTGAAATAAGTGATTTTTATAAACAGGCCAAAATACTGTGTATAACCTCTCTTTATGAAGGCTGGCCCATGGTTATTCCTGAAGCTGTGTCATTCGGATGCCTTCCCGTGATGTATGATTCTTTTGAGGCCACTCTCGATTTATTTCCACTCGGTTATAGGCAAACTCTTGTCGTGCCTTATAATGAAGATAAAATGCTCGAGACACTGCTTGATTTTGCAACTGATGATAAAAAAAGAGATGAATTGACGAGTAGGATACAAAAACATATCACCCGGTATGACATCACTTTTATAGGTAATAAATGGAACGAACTTCTCCAAACCATAAGCTCGGAATGTTTTTAACTATCCCGTAAGATTATATCAAGCATTTTTGTGATTAAAAAATCCACCCCGTTTGTGAGGTGGATTTTTCAATATAAGTAAATTAATTTATCAAGCGATCCGATTGTTGATATCCTCAACCAGTTTTTCAGGATTTTCACTTCCGATTATATATTGTTCTCCATTCTTTAATGTAATCAAGACGGGGTATTTGTATTTACCATGGAAATGAATCCTTCTGTCGGCGGCATCATACGCATCTTTATCGGCAACTTTTGCAGATGCAATATCATTATACCTATATTTACGATTGCTAAATGTGCTTTTTTCGCCCACATAATCATCGTCTAAGTCAACAGAATAAGGTATGGAGCAGAATATCCATAGAATACCAAGGCAGAATAAACCAACTAAAATCCAAAAGAAGACATTGTCGTAAGGCTTATTTATAAAAACCCAGAACAATACGAAAATAGCAACAAATGCTACAAAATAAGCGATTGATAAACCTGATACAATCGAACTGTAAGAAATTTTCTGTTTCATAATTTTATTTTTTTAATTGTTAATAATTCAATTTTAAAAAGTGAATAAGAAGATTTTAAAAGTTTTTAATCCTTGAATGTCTTTTATTCAATGTTATAACAACCATCCTTAAAAAAAGATTAATCGAAAAAATAATTTCATGTGAAAGGGATAAGAAGGAGCTTATAGGAGGCATTGTTGGGTCATCTATAGTGGCCTTAGGAATCCGGAGATGTATTCTCCGGTTAAAAGGCCCGGTGGTTTATTAGAAATGATAAATGGATGAAGTGGATGAGCGGAATTAGATAAGTTATCCATAATTTTGTCAGCAACTAATTCTATCAACATGAAATCAAATCCATGTAGGAGGAAAGGTGGTGGAAACCATAAGGGCTATCAATAACGGTCTTATTCCTGTCATGTTCCGAAAAGACTGGATGTATGAATGGAAAGAGGGCTGTCCCGATTGTAGTGATGTTTGGGATGGAAAAAATTTGTATATGCCCCATTAGGAAATATTTTATAAATGCAATCGGAATAAAATTGAGTGATAAGCCCGACTTTGAAGATGTGATCAAATTGGAATTTGCAGTAAAGGAAACAATTTGGGGAAGACATTTCATGGGTCTTGATATAGTTAAAAGAGAGGAGGTTGATTCACTGTTATCAAGTTATGAGAAGGATGAAAACAGTGTGGTGCAGAATTTCAAACCACAAGATATTTTTAAGGCATTTTGGAATAAGAGTGATGACAAACCCGAGCCGACTGGTAAATTCAAAGAAATAATAGATAATGAGAAAGAGGAACTCCCTCTCTAAATAAATTCATTTACCATTCAACCCATAATAACTAAAAATCAAACAAAACAATTTTTATTTGCTATAATTAATAAAATTTCTATTTACAATATTTCATTTGGTATAATTAATGAAATTTATTAATTTTGCCATATGAAAATTATACCAAGACCAAAATACACGGATAAGATAATTCAATTCCTGAATAAAGGAATGATTATAGCGTTAACAGGACAAAGAAGAGTTGGGAAAAGCTATATCTTACGCGATTTTAGCAGAATAATTTCGACAGATAATCCTAGGGCAAATATCATTTTTATAAATAAAGAACGCAAAGAGTACTATAACATTAAGACAGATGCCGACCTTGATGATTATCTTTCCGATAAGATAAAACACAGTTTAGAAAATTATCTGTTGATAGATGAAGTTCAAGATATAAAAGGATTTGAAAACACTTTAAGAAGCCTTAATGCTGAAGAGGAATGTCAGATTATAATAACGGGGAGTAACGCCAAAATGCTTTCATCAGAACTTTCCACATACTTAGGTGGCAGATATATAGATATCCATGTGCACAGTCTATCATATCAGGAGTTTCTGGAATTCCATAATCTAATTGATTCTTCTGAAAGTTTAGAAAAATTTCTGACATTTGGAGGGATGCCTCATCTTTATAGATTAGGGTTGGATAATGTAGATTTGATTTGGGAATACCTGCAGAACATTTTTAATACGATTGTTCTTAAAGATGTGGTAGAAAGGGAAGGAATAAGAAATATAACTTTATTTGAGAATCTATTGGCTTTTGTCAGCGATAATGTCGGGCAATTGGTATCTGGAAGTTCCATTTCAAAATATTTAAAATCACAAAAGATAGATATTACTACCCTTTCAGTTATAAATTATCTTAAATCAGCCTCTAATGCCTATATTATTAATAAAGTGGCACGATATGATATTCATGGAAGAAAACTTTTAGAATCAAATGATAAATTTTTCTTTGAAGATTTAGGACTAAGAAATATCCTCATAAGAAAGAGATGGGAAGGTGACATTGAAAAACGAATGGAGAATGTTGTATATCTGCATTTAAAGAATCTTGGATTCAATGTGAAAATTGGTTCAATTCCAAATGGTGAAATTGATTTTGTTGTTGAAAAGAATGGGAAAACAATATATATTCAGGTTGCATATTTAATCACCAATGAAAACACTATGTTGCGTGAATTCGGGAATCTTTTGAAAATAAAAGATAATTATCCAAAGTATGTGGTTTCTATGAATCCAGAAGATTTTATTCGTGACCATGATGGTATAAAACACGTTTCATTAAGACGATTTCTTATGTCGGAAGATTTATAATCACTGTTCTTTTTTCTCTATTCATTATTAAAAGAGGATGAATCTACCTTTCACAATGAAGCCAATAAAGCAATTGATACTCCATTATCACAACAACAACTTCATTAAAATGCCTTGGCGATGGCAAATGATTTGGATAAAAGGATACATCCGCTTTATATACAATTAAACGTCGGGTTAGACACCCTCAATTTGCTTAAAAATGATACACTCTTGACATGGGAACAGTTATTGTCTCGTGGCAGAGAGTTCTTTAATAAAGAGACGGAATGCAAAGAGGAAACATTTGGATAGTTAATGATATGTTCCCCACTATTACAGAGAGTGAAGGGATAAAGAGAGGGAGTCTAAATACAAAAATTAGACCCCCTCTCCTCTTTTATTTGTTGATTTAAAGAACTTTCTTATAAAGTTCAATTATCTCTTCATGAGTCACCGGTCTCGGATTACCGGGTGTGCAAACATCATTTAAAGCTTGTTGTGCCAGTTCCGGAATGTCTGATTCCTTAATTCCGAGTTCACTTAGATGCTGGGGTATTCCCACTTCAATTGCAAGAGCCTTAACCGCATCGCATGCAGCCTGAGAAGCCTCTTCTTTTGTCATTCCGGAAATATCGACTCCCATAGCCTCAGCCACTTTCGGGAATTTATCAAGGCAATAAGGATTGTTGAATTCCATGACTGTCGGCAATAATAGAGCATTAGCCACGCCATGAGGGATATCAAACAAGGAGCCCATCGGGTGCGCCATACCGTGCACGAGTCCTAATCCCACATTTGAAAACGCCATTCCGGCTATATATTGAGCGATTGCCATGCCGTTACGACCTTCGGGATTTGAAGGTTCGTTCACAGCGGTGCGTAAATATTTATTGATCATTCTTATAGCCTCGATCTCAAACATGTCTGACATTTCCCATGCACCTTTGGTGACATAACCTTCAATCGCATGAGTCAAAGCATCCATACCTGTTGCAGCTGTGAGACTTTTCGGGAGGCTATACATCAGTTCTGCATCGATAATTGCGACAGCAGGGATGTCGTTTGGATCGACACAAACCATTTTCTTTTTCTTATCTTCATCAATGATGACATAGTTGATTGTGGTTTCAGCTGCTGTACCGGCAGTTGTGGGCAAAGCAACGATAGGCACACTTTTATGTTTTGTGGGTGCACAACCTTCCAAAGAAATGATATCAGAAAATTCAGGGTTATTAATCACGATGCCGATTCCTTTAGCAGTGTCAATTGCTGAACCACCGCCAATGGCTATTATAAGATCTGCATTAGACTTTTTATAAGCGTCAATCCCTGCCTTAACATTACTTACCGTGGGATTGGGTTTAACCTCGCTAAAGATTTCATAGGGAATATTAGCCTCATCAAGCACTTTGGTAACTTTTTCCGCGACACCGAATTGTATTAGTCCTTTATCGGTGACTATTAAAGCTTTCTTGCCATTCAGACGATTAACGACTTCCGGCAATTCTTTTCTCGCACCGGGCCCGAAATATGAAACCTCGTTTAAAATAAATCTGTTTATCATGATTATTAAATTTTAATTCTCACAAATATACATAATATATCGTTACGATTGTCACAAAAAATTTCTATCAAAACTACATTAAACCAATGCTGAATAAGTATTCAGTTTTCCATCAATCTTCTTGCGACTCTCTTTGCCACACCTTGATCCAGTCTATTTGGAAAATTGCAGGCAACTCATCATCATCTATCACACCTTCCCATGTGCCTTTACCTCCCAACGACTGACTTAAAATCAGATAAAACGGCTTTGTAAAAGGATATTGATATGAGAAGTCTTCACTATCGGGATCATCGTTATTGTAAGTGAACTTAACTTCGCCGTTAACAGTGAAAGACACCTTGTTTTTATTCCAAACCACCCCATAGACATTGAATTCTTCATTATCTATTTCTGCCGTAGCGTCTTTAGAAGAATCTTCACCGGTGGATTCATCCCAGAAATGTACGGTTTCATAAACGAGTTTTTGGTCGTCGAGGTGCTCCATGATATCAATTTCGCCGGACTTGGGCCATTTCTCTGCGGGGGGCTCAGGCATCATCCAAATTCCCGTGTGATTGCCTTGGGGTTGCCTCAGGAAACGGGCTCTGCATTTCACCTGGCCGTAAGTAAAATCAAATTTCTCTCTTGTTTCAATTCCCCCTGTCAGATATTCATCACCGTCACTCAACATTCCGAAAAGGTAAAGGTATCCATCTTTTTGATAAGCCTGGTCATAAGATTCCGACATATACCTGTTCCATGTATCGTCGCCCTTTTGTGCAAGTGACCAATAATCGGTATTAGGTGTGGAATCGGATCCTTCAAAATTGTCTTCAAATACGAGGGTCCAACCAGAATCACTGTCACCGGAATCGGTATCGCCGGAATCGCTGTCGGTGTCGCCGGGATTAATGTTGTCGGGCTCGGAATTGTTGTTTTTCCCGGAATCAGTGTTTTCGGGAACGGTCCCGGCTGTTGAACCGGAAGATTCTCCACCCTCATCGTCTCCATCTCCCATGCTTCCTGACCCGGAGGAACATGCCGTCATCATGAACAACGACAATACTATTGAAAGAAAAGCATCCAGAAATATTCTTGTTCTTTTTTGTGGTTTCATAAAAGTTACTTTTTACTAAATTTTTGATGGTATTATCCTGTTACAGAGTGTTTCTACAAATTTATATAAAAATTTGAAATATTATGACCCGAGCTTTGCATAGCATAACCGAGATAATGCCATAGAATAGTGTAACAACGAATGAAAAACCCAAAAAATACGGTTTTTTTATCTTCTGTATTTTTTTGACAGGATAAGATTTTTATGTCAATCTTAAAATCATAATTCCTCCGACAACCAAAAGTAGTCCAAAATATTGGATGGGTCGGATCACTTTTTTTGATGCACCCGGCCATCCGTTTTTATCAATCAGCAGGATACATGTCAAAAGTTCGCAAATGCTTGTCACCAATACAAATACCACATAAAAATACTGCCGTAATTGGTTACAGGATTCAAAATTACTTTATACACTAATGCACCTCGTTGTTATAAGGCTCAAAGTTATGTTGTCCTAACCCTCAAATCAATTTTTTGGCAAGGATTTTATCCGGCTTATGCTGAACATCCCGGCAATTATTGCAAAACAAATTGCCACTATCAATGCGATATGCACTCCTGGAGCTCCATTGGATAGAGAACCTGCATCTGTCGGTTTGGATGCAAAGGCAAAGACAATAGTTACAGCCGTGGCTCCAAGGGTTTGGCCCGAAAGCCTTGCGGTACTTTGCATTCCTCCTGCAGCTCCTGACCTTTCTATCGGTGTGGATTTAATCATCACAATGTTGTTGGGAGTCTGGAAGAATCCGAACCCGATTCCACACAAGGCCATTCTCCAGGCTATGTTCCATTCTGATACACCTGATGTTTCAGGTACAATCATCAACATCACAACTCCCGTGGCGTATATCAGCATTCCAATAGCCGCTATAATTCCGGCATTATGATTCTCTACCAGTCGTGCTGCTATCGGTGAGACTATCATTGTGGCAAGTGGCCATGGTGTCATCAAGAGTCCTGTTGTGATTTCACTGAAACCATATCCATTCAAGAAAAGGAACGGTATAGCGATCATGGCGATATTCTGTGCCATGAATGAACACGTTGAAGTCAGAATGCTTAATGAATATACTTTTATTCTCAAAAGGTCAATCGGGAAGATAGGCTTTTCCTTATGTTTCAGATGATGGATATAGAAATATCCTATCACTATTCCACACACAAGCATAATGATATTTTCTCCCAATTCTCCTTTAAGCGAAAAATTTCCAAGTGAAAAGAAGATAAGTCCGAAAACCACTATATTTTCAAGACCCCCTAACCAGTCAGGTTTTGTTCTTGACGATTTGGGGGTGTTCTGTGGAAGGAATTTGAGACCCATTAAAAAAGCTATAATTCCAATAGGTATATTTATAATAAACAGCCAGTTCCATTTGGCAACTGAGAGTATCGCACCGGCAAGAGTCGGACCGGCTGCAGTGGCAATTGAAATTACCATGGCGTTTATGGCTAACCCTCTTCCAAGTAACTGCGGAGGATATATAAGTCTCAGTAACGCCACGTTAACTCCCATTACAAAAGCGGCTCCGATTCCCTGGATCGCTCTTGCAATTATTATCATTGTGAAATTACCTGAAACAGCACAAAATAAGGAACCTAAAGTGAAAACAATTATTCCTATAAGATAATTCCTTTTATAACTATAAATGTCGCCAATTGAAGACAAGGGGAGCAACAATGTAGTTATAACCAATTGATAAATCGTTACAATCCAAACTGCACTTGAATCCGATACATGAAATTCACCGGCCAATATCGGCAATGCAACATTAACCAGCGTACCATCAAGAACTGTCATTGTCAATACCAGTAATATTGAAACGACAGCAATATATTTATGGATCGTTATTTTTACTCCGGCCTTGTCCAAAATTAAATTTTAAATTCTTTTCACTCTTATTTCCCAAGGGTGACCGTGCAATTACCTTCTCCAAGAAAATCTTTGATTTTAGAAACCGTTGCCTCGTCAATTTTTCCGATTCTTGTATAACTCCATGAATTCGAGCCATAAAAAATAACCAACTGGTTTCCCTGATAAAGCATGATATCTCCGGCAACCGTTGTTATCTGATTATTTGATGTGGGTAAAGATTTCGGCAACGCTCCAACCACCTCAAACCCCCCGTAA
>JAFLTM010000059.1 GCA_022509225.1 Muribaculaceae bacterium | reverse complement strand
TTGTTCAAGGATGGAACAGTAGGAAAGGAAACTTTCTCTGACTACCCCTCCCTTGCAAATGCCTCACTTGCCCAGAGAGAGGATTTCACTGTTTCCTATTTTGGAATTCACTGGCCTTCTTTAGATGAAGATTTATCTTTTGAAGGTATCTACAAAAAGGCGGAAAACCTTGTTGAGAACATCTAAAGGAATTTAGTCACTTTTGGTCATCTTTTCTTGGGAGTATCCATATAAAACTATAAGATTAAGTTGATACTACTCCTAAAAATCAACAAGTTAAACCAAGTATAAACAAGCACAAAGATCCCGGCTTAGGGCACAAGAATTCCCAATTTACTTGAATCCAGTAAGTTGGGGATTCTCATTTATATCTACCAGAAGAATTATCATCTTTCCGACTTGCTTTTCAGTGAATAGACAACACTACGTATATCTTCTGCAAGTTCTGGATATGATTTTCCGCTTTTCCTCAGCGTCTCCCATGATATTGGATTTCCGAAAATTATTTTGAATCTCTTTCCACGCGCCTTACATACTTCCGACGGCAGAAGGATCTGTTCGATATTAAATTTGATCCCAAGTTTCTTTCTCCATCTTGCCAGATTATAAAACTTTGGGGAATTTTTTCCCTCAAAATAAACCGGCACTATGTCTCTTTGATGCTCCACAGCTTTAGCTGCAAACGATTTCTGCCATTTCAGATCGGCTATCTCACCGTTTTTGTTCTTGCGGGAACAGAGACCGGCAGGAAACTGCAGTATCTCCATATCCGAAGCAAGGGCTTCCGTTATCTTAAGCGAAGCTTCTCTTCCCTGACGCCCAAACTTATTCACAGGAAGGAACTCGTCTTTAAGGGGTTCAACATTCATCAGCATATCGTTAACGAGGAACCTGATATTGTTGTCACCATATTTTTGGCCCAAAACAGCGATAAGGGCAATCCCGTCAAGTCCTCCCAAAGGATGATTGGAAGCAAAAATCAGCCGTTTGTCGGGAATATTTTCAAGCCCCACAACCTCCAACGAGATATCCAGATGCTGCAGGACTCCGGCTGCAAACTTGGAGCCTCGGGAGGGAAAAGTGACACGCAGGATCTCATTCATTTCATCCTGTCTGATCAATTTTGCAAGCCACGAAATTACAAACCGAGGCACAAACCGCTTCACCTTTGTAGGCAGGCGTTTTTTTAGTATTGCATGGAGATCTATCTCCAAAGGTTGATCAGCCATTCACACTATCCTCTTCATCCCAGAACTCGTCATCCCAATTGATTTGGTCAAGAGGGGTATCTTCTTCGTTATCGTCCTGATGGAAAATAAATTCATCTTCCTCGGGCACTCTTGACTTCACGTCAAGATCACGGTGAGTCATTGTGGATTTTGCTTTGTTATCTTCTGAATTAATCTCACGCCATAACAGGTCTTTCAGTTCTGTAAGGCCTTGCCCGGTCACAGCTGAAATGAAAACTGTTGGGATTCCTTCCGGCAGTTCTTTTGCAATCTCCTCACGCAGTTCATCGTCAAGAAGATCAGATTTGGATATTGCAAGCACCCTGCCTTTGTCGGCAAGCTCGGGGTTAAATTCACGCAATTCATTCAGCAAGATTTCATAGTCTTTTTTAATGTTATCGCTGTCTGCCGGAATCAGGAAGAGCAACACGGCATTTCTTTCAATATGACGCAGGAACCTGAGTCCAAGGCCTTTCCCTTCACTTGCCCCCTCTATGATGCCGGGAATATCTGCCATAACGAAAGATTTGTCTCCACGGTAGTCAACGATTCCAAGACTTGGTTCCATTGTAGTGAACGGATAGTCTCCTATTTTAGGCTTTGCAGCCGACATGGCTGAAAGCAATGTTGACTTCCCTGCATTGGGGAACCCTACAAGCCCCACGTCACCGAGGAGTTTCAATTCAAGAATCACCGTTTTTTCAATGGCGGGTTGCCCGGGCTGGGCATATCTCGGAGCACGATTGGTTGATGTGGCGAAGTTCCAGTTTCCAAGTCCCCCTTTCCCTCCTCTCAATAATTTTATCTCCTCACCGTCTTGGGTCACTTCGGCAAGGAATGCACCTGAATCGGCATCAAAGACAACAGTGCCCACCGGCACCTCTATAATCCTGTCTTGCCCGTCTTTGCCGGTGGAGCGGTTCTCTCCCCCATGTTCCCCGTCTGTTGCAAAAATATGGCGCTGATACCTTAGGGGCAACAACGTCCACATGTTTCTGTTACCTTTCAATATTATATGTCCGCCACGTCCGCCATTGCCCCCGTCGGGTCCACCCTTGGGAAGATATTTCGCACGATGGAAATGCCGGCTTCCGGCACCTCCCTTGCCGGAACGGCAAAGGATTTTCACATAATCGATGAAATTGGAATCAGCCATATTAAAAAAATTATCTTATCGTCTTCTCGCCATCAGATCGTTGGCAAGCCGGTAGTCGTCTGGTGAACCGATATCAATCCAGCTGCCGTCGATATGATAGGCTGATACATGAAAATTGTCGTGAATCAGCGACATTATGAAATCCGGAGCATCAAGATAATCCCCTTTAGGAATTCTCCCTATAAGTTCCGATTTCATAATGTAAACACCCCCGTTGGCAAAATAGTTGAATGTGGGTTTCTCCTCGAGGGAAGAAACGCGGTTACGGCTCATCCTCATGATAGCAAAAGGCACCGACACAGAGTAAGGGACTGCGGCAATGGTAAAATCAGCCTTGACATTCCTATGATGCACGAACATACCTTCGAAATCTATGTTCGACAAAAGGTCGGAGTTCATCACTATGATATTTTCGGTTTCCACATTCTTTAGATATGCAAGGCTTCCGAAAGTGCCAAGATGTCGCGGTTCCCTCACACAGTCAATTCCGGCTGAACCTTTTCTCTCTGCGAAATGCCGCTCTATCATATCTGCCATATAATTCACGGTGACATGGATTTTTTTAATTCCGCAGGCCTCAAGTTCCTCAATATTATAGTCTATGATAGGTTTCCCATCAACAGGCAACAACGGCTTGGGCATATTGTCGGTTAAGGGACGTAACCTTTCCCCGCGGCCTCCTGCCATCAATACAGCCTCCAAAGGAAGTTGGGCTTTCGTCACCCTTAAATCTATAAAATCTTTAAGGATTCCGTGTTCCAGAACGGGCATAAGTTCGATATGGCGTCTTCTGCCCTCGGCTAATTTCAATGTCAGGTCTTCGCCCTCCACTGCATAGAGGAATTCAGGATTCATCACCTCAGTCACAGAATCTGAAAGTTCTTTATTCCCGATGAGGGCTCGCCTGATATCCCCATCTGTCACAGAGCCTTTCACCATCCCTCCCTTATCAATTACAAAAAGAGTCATCGAATTTCCCGACAGTCGGTTAAGCATTCGCATGGCATCTCTCACCGAAGTGTCAGATGGCACCACATGTTTGTCGAATAATTCCTTTCTATCCTTGTAGATGTTATCTATTCCCATTTTAAAAATCAAATCTCGTATTGTGCAATGGCATCTTTTAGTTGGCTGAGCACCATCACTTTAAGTTCCGGAGGTTCGATTACCTTCACGGCGTCGCCTAAAGACAGTATTTCATGTGCAAGCTCATAATTCAGTTTAAGATCATAGGTGAAGATAGAATAATTATCGTGAACCTCCTCCTTCTGTGATTCATGCAACGGAAGAGCCCGGAAATATTTTGCCTGGGTCGGGGTGGCCTGAAGTTTCACCTTTTTCACGGGAGCCCGCGAAGTTGTGACTCCAACTATGTTGGCAAACAACTGATCCATGGTTAAAGACCCCGGCATCTCAAATGAGTCCATTGTGATCTGCATCTCCTTCACCCTGTCGAGGGCATAAGTCCTAATGGTGTTGCCCTTCTCTTTCAAACCTATCATATACCATCTTTGTTTGTAACGTTTCAGAAAATAGGGATGGTATAAAATTTTGGATTCGGCTCTTGAACGGCTGAAACCGGCATAAGTGAAAATTATCTTCGTTGAATTTTTTATCGATTCAAGCACGAGAGGCAGATATTCCCGAGCTGACGGCACATCCTCTATTTCAATTCTTCCTTCTGCCGGATTGTTTTCTTTTATGGCTGAACTCAAGGCCATGGAATCAAGCATCCAGTTGGTCAGGGCAAGATTCTTTGCAGAAAACTCATTATCGATAAAATATCGCCCTCGGCTGTCGCAATCTATCCGAATGTTGAAAATATCTTCAATTGCCCTGCGATAGTGAAAAAAGGTGCGGTCGGGCAAAGGATCTCCGCCGGAAATTTCAGAGGCAACCCAGAGCCGGTTCAACTCCTCCTTTGTGATACGTTTATATCTGTTCAACGTATCGACTATCCAGATATATTTGTTTATAAGGTCGCGTGCCATTCGCCGTTGAAGTGGGCCGGTTCACAATTTTTTAATGCTGAGGGCCTATGGCAAAGTTAAGAAAAAAACACTTCTTAACAAACTTCCCGACTGACCGCCGCATATCTCTGTACGCTCGTATCTGTCATAATGGAGCCCCCTTACTGTCCAACCAATAAGCTACGGAACAAGATTAAAGAATATTATTAAAGGAGTTGTATATGAAAATTTTATAAATTTGCATTCTGAATGGCAACTTTTAAGTGATTTATTTATTTTCAATAACAAAATGGCAGTAAAATTTTATAAACAAGAGAATCAGGTTCCTCTTGAGATGCATAAGGTGAGGATGGTGCAAAAGCTGCATCTTTTGCCGGTTGAAGAACGTCTGCGTGCGATCCAGGAAGCGGGCAACAACACCTTCCTTCTTCAAAACAAGGATGTGTATATTGATATGCTCACTGATTCAGGTGTCAATGGCATGTCGGATCTCCAGACTTCGGCCATGTTTATCGCTGACGATTCCTATGCGGGGAGCGAGACCTTCAACAGGGTGAAAAAAGCAGTGAAAGAGGTTTTTGGCGTCGATAATGTTTTGCCTACACACCAAGGAAGGGCTTGTGAGAACATTCTTGCCGAGGCCTATGTGAAACCGGGAATGGTCACCATTATGAATTTCCATTTCACCACCACGAAAGCCCATATAACAAGGTTAGGGGGAGAAGTAATCGAAGTGGTAAACAAAAAAGGACTCGAGCCTGACAGTGATGATCCTTTCAAAGGTGACTTTGATCTTAAGGTTCTGCGCGAAACGATCGAGAAATACGGCCCGGAAAAGGTTGCTTTTGTTAGAATAGAGGCAGGCACCAATCTTATCGGGGGTCAGCCGGTGTCGCTCGAGAATATGCTCGCCGTGGCGGATATATGTCATGAATATGGAATCAAATCTGTTCTTGATGCTTCATTGCTGCAAGACAACATCTATTTCATGAAAACCAGAGAGGCACAGTGCAAATATATGAGCACCCGTGAGATTTATCATCTTTTGGGGGCAAAAATGGATATAATCTACTTTTCTGCAAGGAAACTCGGGTTCTCTCGTGGAGGAATAATATGCAGTGCCGACCCGAAATTCACCAATGAGCTGATGGAATATATTCCCTTGTATGAAGGATTTCTTACATACGGCGGAATGGAAGTCAGGTCGATGGAGGCATTGGCCCAAGGTTTGATTGAATCCCTTGACATGGATTATATAAACCAAGGTCCGGAATTTATAGCTTACCTTGTGAAGGAACTCAAGGACTACGGTGTGCCTGTTGTGACACCGGCAGGCGGCCTTGGTGCCCACCTTAATTGTTCTGCCTTTGTTCCTGATATGCCGCATGACCAATATCCTGCTGCTGCTGTTGGAGCTGCGGTTTATATTGCCGGCGGAATCCGCGGCATGGAACGAGGCACCGTGTCAGAACAAAGAGAGGAGGATGGAACGGAACGTTTCGCTGAACTTGAATTGTTGAGGCTCGCCGTGCCACGCCGTGTCTACACCTTGTCACAGATAAAATATGTGGCCGACCGTGTGAAATGGGTATGGGACAACAGGAATCTTATCGGTGGCCTGAAATGGACATTGGAACCTAAAGTCTTGAGATTCTTCTTCGGAAGAATGAAAGAGATAGGACATTGGCAAGAAGATCTTGTTGCTAAATTTAAGGAAGATTTCGGCGACAGCCTTTAAAAACATCAGGACATTATCTTTATTAAAAAGGAGAGCTTTCTTGAATTGGCTCTCCTTTCTTAATTCAGTCGTTTTCTTTCTTTTCCTTTCCCCGTTTTTTCTCCGCTTCCTTTTCTTTTTTAAGTTGGTCCTTAGTGGGTTTTGTATCGAAAGCCCATATAAGATACATTGCTCCCCAAGTGAAACCGGCGCCGAAGGCTGTAAGCAAAATCTTGTCGCCTTTCTTTATCTTATATTTAAATTCGTCGAGACAAAGGGGAATTGAAGCAGCCGAAGTGTTGCCGTATGACTGGATGTTGATCAAAACCTTGCTGTCGTCAATTTTTGTTCTTCCCGCCACAGCCTCAATTATCCTCAGGTTAGCCTGATGAGGCACCAGCCAGTCAACCTCCTCGATAGAGAGATTGTTCCTTTTCATGACCGAAAGGGTGGAATTAAGCATGTCTCTGACAGCGTTTTTATAAACCACACGGCCCTCCTGATAAACGAAATGCTCGCGGTTGGCAACAGTTTCCAGAGATGCGGGTCTGGCAGAACCTCCGGCTTTCATAAGGAGATGCGGCAGCCCTTCGCCGTCAACATGAAATTCACCGTCGATCACACCCACCGGTTCCTCTGTAGGTTCCATCAAGACAGCTCCTGCAGCATCTCCAAAAAGAGGACATGTCGCACGGTCTTTATAATCCACCATGCTTGTCATCTTTTCGGCACAAACCACTATCACTTTCTTGTAGATGCCCGCCTGAATATAGGCTCTTGCAGCCTGAACCGACACGATAAATCCGGCGCAAGCCGCTTGAATGTCGTAGGCGTAGCAATTTTTCAAACCGCAGTCATGGGCAATGATTGAGGCGGTTGAAGGGAAACGGTAGTCGGGGTTTGAGGTTCCACAGATAAGCAGGTCGATCTCATCGGGTGAGGTGCCGGTTTCCTGAAGAAGTTTTTCCACGGCTTTAGCCCCGAGAAAGCTTGAACCTTTTGATTCATCTTTTAAAACGCGACGTTCCTTGATGCCTACTCGGGTTGTTATCCACTCGTCGTTGGTATCAACCATTTTCGACAACATGTCATTGTCTAAAATGTCGTCGGGAACATAAGATGCGATTCCGCTTATCTTAGCGTTCAACATAAACCCTTAACGATTTAGGATTCAGGCTTTAACTTTATCTAACACCTGTTTTCCGCGATAGTAGCCACATTCGCCGCAGATGGTGTGCCATACGTGCCATGCTCCGCAGTTAGGGCAGATTGCAATTGTCGGGATGAGAGCCATGTCGTGGGCACGACGTTTGGCTGTACGGGTATGTGATTGTCTTCGTTTAGGATGTGCCATTTTGAAGTTATATTATTTGGTTCTTTATTTTTTATTTTGGAGTCGTGATAGAAGTTTAATCTTCATCCATTAACCCTCCGTTTTCGTTTTCTGAATCTACTTCCTCTAAAGCTTCGTCAACCTCTTCGTCACCTGTATTTCCGCTTCTATGCTTGTGGAGCGCTGCGAGCATCGTCCTGTTGCATTTTCCCATGGGGTGCACATGCCTTATAGGGATGGTGAGCACTATGGTGTCGTAGAGCATATAGGCCACATTGAGATAGCTGTCGGAATATGGAATCACGAGCAATTCATCGCTCTCGTCGTTATAATCATCGCCATATTTAACTATGATATGATAGGTTGTGTCAACCTCATGGTCAATGGGGTCAAGACAACGGTCGCAAGGAATACGGAGATTCCCTTTGCAAGTGAAGGTGCAATCATAGGTTTCATCTTTTTTCAAAAGATCCATGTGTACTTTCACGTCAGATGTTATAACATCAGGGTTCTCCATATTTTTGAAGAACTCTGTTCCACATTCAAAATCTTGCTCATGCTTTCCATCGGGAAGCGAGGCAAGCTGTATCTTGTAGGGCGCAAATTTTCCCACGTCGACAAAGTTTATGTTAGTACCTCCGAGGAGAATCGAACTCCTATCTAAAGTTTAGGAAACTTCTATTCTATCCGTTGAACTACAGAGGCTTATTGAGCTAAAAACCACACTCTGCGAAAGGTGCGAAAGTCAGCGGTGCAAAATTAGATAAAAAATTGGTTTTTTGCAAAAAATAATTTAGTGTTCAATCCTTTTACTCAACGCAATTTCAGTAGTGTGCCCGGTGTGTCTTTCGCTTTTTTATTCAAAGCTTTAAGTGCTTTTAGTGAAATACCGTAACGTTGTGAAACAGAACGCATATCATCATCTTCCCCTATCGTGACTGTATTCACCCCTTCGGGAGCCACCTCCCTCTTAGGTTCGAGATACACCTCCTCCCATTCTTTAATATTGTCAGACCTGCCGGCATCGTTGAATTCCTTAAGCTTCTTTTCTTTTAGTCCGAATTCTTTTGCAATAGACTTGTAGGTGTCGCCGGGGAAAGCCATCACGTAATGAAGACCGCGCGATTTCCTCACCGGATGGCTATGAGACATGGAATCCATTATAAACTGCACCGTCTCTTCATCCATAGCGCCCGTCAACGTATCGAAATTATATAGAGAATAGCGTTCTATGATTGCAACGAGACGGGCTCCATAGTTAGGGTCGGTCGCATAGCCGCATTCTTTCAATCCGAACGCCCAGTTCCTATAGTCGGTGGGGTCAAGCCTGAAAAGTGACTTATATCGGTCGCGTTTCAGAAATAATGAATGGTCGCGGAAACTTTCTTCAGGTGAGTTGTAAACCCGGAAACATTCATTGGGTGCGTCGTCATTCCTTAACATTGACTCCCCTTTCCATTCCTTGTGACATTTGATGCCGAAGTGATTGTTGCCTTTGGTGGCAAGGGAACTCCTTCCGGCAGCACTTTCAAGAAGACCTTGCGCCAAGGTGATGGATGCGGGAATGCCAAACTCCTCCTGTTGCTCTATTGCAAGCGAGGAATATGTGCCGATGTAATCTTCATAAACATCTGCCATTACAGAGAATGCCGGCAAAACCAAACCAATTATAAAAACAAAATAACGCAACATTTAAAGTTTTTCTATCACCCTTAATGAAAGATTCTATGCAAATTTAGTTAATTTCGCAGATAAAGATTCAACGGAATGAAACAATTGGAAATCAAAACGCTGATAAAAGAATGCGGAATAGATGAGTTAAGCGAGCTTGAACGTGAACTTGTCGAGCAGGCCAAGGAGGCTACACGGCGCGCCTATGCCCCTTATTCGAATTTTCAGGTTGGAGCCGCCATACTCATGGGCAACGGCAAAATAGTGATGGGGTCAAACCAAGAGAACGCTGCCTACACTTCCGGTTTATGTGCAGAACGCACCGCGCTGTTCTATGCAGCTTCCGCCAATGCTGCCTCGCCGGTTAAAAAGATAGCCGTTGCAGCATGGACCCCTCCCGAAGATCCGAAAAAATGGGAAGAGGGGTTCCAAAAGGAACCGATATCACCCTGCGGTGCCTGTCGCCAGGCCTTGTTGGAATATGAAAAACTCTATGGAGATATAGAGTTGATTCTTTATGGAAGAGACAAAATCTATATCCTTCCCTCCGTAGCCTCGTTACTTCCCTTAGGATTTACAGAATTTTAAGAACTCATAATCAACTGCAATGTCACTGAAATGTGGAATAGTGGGGCTGCCCAATGTTGGGAAATCCACCTTGTTTAATTGTTTGAGCAGTGCGAAGGCGCAGTCTGCCAATTTCCCTTTTTGCACCATAGAACCCAATGTCGGGATGATAACTGTGCCCGATGAGAGATTGAACCGGCTTGTGGAGATGTGCAACCCTAAAAGTATAGTTCCTGCCACAGTGGAGATAGTGGATATCGCCGGCCTTGTTAAAGGTGCTTCGAAAGGTGAAGGACTTGGCAACAAATTTCTTGCAAACATCCGTGAGACTGACGCCATTCTTCATGTGTTGAGGTGTTTTGACGACGACAACATTACTCATGTGGATGGTTCTGTGAATCCGGTAAGAGACATGGAGATTATTGATTATGAGCTCCAATTGAAAGATCTTGAAACCATCGAATCCCGGCTTGCCAAGACAGAAAAGGCGGCAAAAAGCGGCGGTGACAAGAACGCCCAGATGCAGCTACGCGTACTCAATGCCTACAAAGAGGCTCTGGAAGCGGGTAAACCTGCAAGGTCGGTGAAATTCGAGACTCCGGAAGAACAAAAATTTGCCGGAGAACTGTTCCTGCTTACCAACAAGCCTGTCCTTTATGTGTGCAACGTTGATGAAGCCTCGGCAAAAGATGGCAACGCATACGTTGAGGCTGTGAAAGAGGCTATCAAAGGTTCGGGATCGGAAATAATGATAGTGGCAGCTGCCACTGAAAGCGAGATAGCCGAGCTCGACACCCCGAAAGAGCGACAGGAATTCCTCAATGCAATAGGACTTGATGAAAGCGGCGTGAGCCGCCTCATTCGTGCAGCCTATTCACTGCTCGATTTGCAGACTTATTTCACAGCCGGTCCGGATGAAGTCAGGGCATGGACTTTTCTTCGAGGCACAAAGGCTCCACAGGCAGCCGGCATCATCCATTCAGACTTTGAAAAAGGATTTATCAGAGCCGAAGTGATAAAATACGACGATTATGTCGGACTGGGTTCAGAAACTGCTGTGAAAGAAGCCGGTAAATTAGGTGTTGAAGGAAAGGACTATGTGGTGCAAGATGGCGACATAATGCATTTCCGCTTCAATGTCTGACCCTCTCCCCTCTCAATGTGGCGCTTGAGGATCCCGTTACCTTTACTTTTATAAAAGTGCCTGGCATTATGTCTTCTTTCGGGAAGACCACAACCTTGTTTTGAGAGGTTCTGCCGTAATATTCCTCCGGATTCCGCTTGGATCTGCCCTCAACCAGAACCTCAAATGTTTTCCCTATATCTTTCCGGTTGCTTTCAGCCGACAATCTGTTTTGAAGGCCAATCATCCGATTGAGACGATCTATCTTAACATCTTCCGGCACATTGTCGGGCAAATTCCTGGAGGCAAAAGTGCCCGGCCGCTCCGAATATTTAAACATGAACGCCGAATCGAACCGCACCTCCTCCATAAGGCTCAGGGTTTCAGCAAAGTCTTCCTCAGTCTCATCGTGAAAACCGGTGAACAAGTCGGTTGATATTCCCGATTCGGGAAGATATTTCCTGATTGTGGCAATGCGCTCGAGATATTGTTCACGGGTGTATTTGCGGTTCATCAGTTTCAAAATCTTGTTGCTTCCGCTTTGCACCGGCAGATGCACGTGCATGGCTATGTTCGGATGTTTTGCTATGGCTTTTATGGTTTCGTCACCCATATCTTTAGGATGGGAGGTCGTGAACCTTATTCTCATTTCCGGGGCATTCTCGGCAACAAGCGTGAGCAGACCGGTGAAATCTGTCACCTTCCCGTCAGAGTCTGTGTGTCGGTAACTGTTGACATTCTGTCCTAACAGGGTCACTTCTTTATAGCCTCTTCTTTTCAAATCTTCAAGTTCATTGATGATGCTCTCCGGGTGCCGGCTCCTTTCTCGCCCCCGGGTATAAGGCACGATGCAATATGAGCAAAAATTATTGCATCCCCTCATGATAGAAATGAAGCCGCTTATGCCGTTTGATCCCAGGCGTGCCGGAATAATATCACGATAAGTCTCCGTTTCCGACAGCTCTATGTTTATGGCTTTCTCACCGTTTTCTGCGGCAGCAAAAAGATTAGGGAGGTCAAGATATGAATCCGGACCCGCCACTATATCGGCACCATGTTCCTCGAGTAGCTTTTCCCGGAGTCTCTCGGCCATACAGCCGATTATGCCGATAATAAGCCTCTTCCCGTTCTTCCTCTTCAAGGCTCTCCAATAAGCGAGACGTGAATAAATCTTTTGTTCGGCATTGTCCCGGATGGAGCACGTGTTGATAAGCACTGCGTCAGCCTTGTTGTCATCCTCGGTGGGAAGATATCCCGCCATTTCCATCACGGCAGCCACAGTCTCAGAGTCGGCAACATTCATCTGGCAACCGTAGGTTTCTATCCGCAGTCTCTTTTGTGCAAGCGGTGATTCAAGATTTTCAGGGAGTAAGAAGCTATTCATTTACCCAATATGTTTTTTAACAATATTTCCAAAAATTGGAAAATTGAACAAAATCGTTATTTTTGTGCAAATTTAAATCTTAAATCTAAAGGTTACAAATGAGTTTTCCATT
>JAFLTM010000058.1 GCA_022509225.1 Muribaculaceae bacterium | reverse complement strand
ATTTTTCCTTTTTAAGTTGACTCGCAGAATAATCCTGCAGAGCCTATAGCTATTTTAATCTACAAAATTAATAATTAAAAAAACAGATGTCAAGATTTTCAGCAAAAAAATTAATCATCTCCCTCACCTCCCGAATCAGTTCCACCCACGGATGTGGGGTTGGACTCGGTATTGTAAAAAAAAGGAAGAGGCCTCATCAGCCTCTTCCCATTTGTATTATAGTTTTCTAATTTCTCAATTTAATCGCAAACAATTTCAGTCGGGAGTTCTTTTTCCCATACAGTTTTTCTTTCAAGGGTTGCCGGATTAAATCTAAAGACTTTGAGTCCTTCTTGACCAAATGCAACTGTAATTATTCTTTCACGGACTTTTCTATCATTTTCATAAGAAACTACCGGACCATGTTGCACATGAATGTAATTTGCAGAAGCAGCCACATCATCTAAATAATCACCATTTTCATCTTTTGTCGGAATATTCCAATAGGCAACAACTTCAAAAGTTTTTCTATGCACTATTATAAGCCTCGCTCCACACGCAATATACATGAAGCCATCATGGCCAGATTCATCTGAAGAAACGTCTGCTGTTACACAATTAACAGGAAGATATTTATTAGATCCCTTAATTTTAAGTACACCTTCTATTTCTTTACCAGAATTTACACCATTAAAATGATAATAAACCCCATTTGCACCAAGAGCTGCATATCGTTCATTATCACTATAACATTCAGGAGCGCACAAAAGCGTATTCTTACCATCAATTGGAGTGATCACTTCTACAATATCTGATTGTTTACCCATCTCAAGAATATTTTTTTCTTGTGGATTATATTTAATCTGTGTTCCTACTTCCGTAAGGTAACCAAAAGAGTTATTTTCTCCGGTATTGGTAGCAAAGTGAGCAATTTTAGCAGGACTTGATGAAGAATAGGATTCATTTTCATTATCCTCTGCCAAATAAAGCAAATCAAAGAAAGAACTTGTACCTGTTTTGGCTACAAACTTTGCAGAGCCAGGGGTGGGTATGAAATAATTTGTTCCATCTTCATTTAAATAAGATTCAAATAATTTCTCCTCATCAGCATGAAGCACAGCCATACCTTTGCGGGTTGCAACATAATATATATTCCATCCATAAACATGATTGGGATTCATAGTTTCACCGCCACGAATTACACAGTTAGCATCGCCCGCTCCCTCTTTGCCGAGAGATTTACCGTCAGCGTCATACAACTTTTCTGCAGTATATATTTTACTGCTAGTTAAAGTAGCATCCTCAGGATCAAACAACGCAATAATAGCATTCGTATTATCCCTTTTGCCTGTATAAACTTCATCACTTTCCCATGTTTTTGGAACCTCCCATTGATGACCAACTGCTATGATACGATTGGAAGTCACATCGAAATAAAGATGATTGAAGTCGTAATCCAATTTATTAGGATCTTCTGCACGGAATCCATTGCCTAAAACAACTTCATATTCAGATCCATTATTTGTAACTTTAAATTGCTGAATTGTACCCCCAATTTCGTTATCTAACGTTGTATTATAATTATTACCCTGCATATGATAAGTAGCGTAATAGGTTTCAGTAGTGGGGTTATAATAAACTGATGTTGCAGAAAGATAACGGCCACCCTCTTCCAAATTAAAATTGAATCCTTCTGCTTTTGAAGGATTAGCGATACTTGCTATAAGTTCAAGAGGTTTGAGAGCTTCTTCGTCAGCGCGGCTTCCTGCTTCATAAGAAATCCTATTAGGATTTCCTGCAAATGTAGCCAGCTTTACTGTTGTGAGATTTGAGGGAGCTGTCTGATTATTTTCAACCTGATCCGGTTGTGCAGACTCTGCCGGTGCTATGTCCTTGTCTGTACATGCTACCACACCAAGGGCGATTGTGGCAATCCAAAACAAATACTTTTTCATAGCGGTTTTTATTTTTTTATCGTGATTTTAATGTTTTTCTTTACTTCGTGCACGCTGCACTTAATCCGCAAATTTAATCATTAAAATGGTTAATGTCAATATTTTTTACAAAAAATTATACACAATTTTTCAATTAACTTCCGCCTGTGCCCAGAGCGAAGTCTTTCTCGGGTTCCACTGGTCGCGATATGAATTGAAGAAGAACATTTCCGTTGTGTAACCTATCAATCTCGTTATCCTTAGGAAATATCCGGTGTAGAAAGTCGACAACGGAAGATACTTGATAAGATAGAGCTCCTCTCTCGGTCTCTCCGTGACAAGCATTATCACACCGAACGCAATGATCGAGAATGCAAGTCGGATGAGCCATGCCACAACCATTATCTCCAACAGCCTGTCGGTATAAGTGAATACAAGCCCGATCAGATAGTAGAACCACATGTAGTTGCAGATGCAATCGTAGAATATACTTTCCATATTGGAGGCCCAGTTAATGAAGGTCCAGTTACGGTTGGGGAGGAGAATGTCTTTATGTTTCCTGAGCCTGAATCTCACAAGCGACCTCGACCAACGGCGACGCTGAACATAGAGCTTGTGCCATCTGTCGGGCACATTTGTCATACAGACCGCATCTTTAGCGAATTTCACCTTGTATCCCGCCTTACGAACCTTCTGGGTGATATCCCCGTCAAGTCCCGGCCCGATATCCCAGTAACCGATCTTTTCCAGGGTCTCCCTTTCAAATGCACCGAAAGCTCCCGAGATGATGTGATATATGCCAAGTTCACTGGTGACCATCCTGCCCACCATAATGGTTTTCAGATATTCCAACGCCTGGAGCGAAGTGCATATATTCTGTCGGCCGTTACGAACCTTAACGCAACCACCCACCGCCTTCACTCTCTTGTCGGTGTAGAATGGGAGCAGAACCTCCTCTATTGCGTTCCGGTCGAGCGACGAGTCGGCGTCGAGATGCACGATATATTTGCCTGAGCAGAACTTTGCCCCGAGATTGGCAGCTCCGGCTTTGCCGGCACGGTCATTGATGCGGACATACCGGTCGATAAATCCGTTCTTCTCAAGGTTGCTGCAGATAAAGGGTGTGTCGTCGTCCGAACCGTCGTCCACCACTATTATCTCATAGTTTGTGTAAGTCTGCTCGCGCAGGCTACTCACAAGCGTGAATATATGTTTTCCCTCGTTCTTGCCGGGAATCAGAATCGAAACCAACGGATTCTCCGAAAACAAGACAATCCTCGCCTTTTCGTTGAGTTTCTTGCGGAATGGTTTCAACACGGCATATCTGATTCCCAAGAAAATCTCGATGAGATAATATCTCGGAAACTCCACAAGAAAAAGAAACCAATAAAGCGTGAGAAGGGTGTTCATGTCAACGTTTCGTGAAAAACACATTTCGATGTCGTAGTAGATACTCATCGCGTGATTCACAAACCATTGGAACCCTCCCACTATATAATGAAGCACATTTGTTAGCCAATCCATTGTTAAGTTGTAGGTTTCAAATCAGCAAGTTATGTTTTTATCTTTAATTATTAGGACTAATATCATGCAAGTTTTCAAGGGTTTCATCTTCTATCTTCTCTTCGATCTGTTTGATGAAATCCTCAGGGTCTGAATTCCGCGAGAACCTGTAGGTCTTAAGCCATCTCGCATCGAATTCGTCGTTCTCCTCTGAAAGTTCCGTAAAAATTCGGTCAAGGTTCTTCTTTGCAAATTTATATTCTTCGTCAATTTTTGAAGTCGGCGCCACAAGCATCACATAGAAATTATTGTCGTTCGAGGTGAGTTTAACCGTGGCGTTTCTCATCATGATATTCCTCATCACGTCAAAAACCTGGGCATCCTCCTGGTCGCCGATATAGACATAATGATAACGGAACACAAGCAAAGTTTCGTCTTCATTGTTCGGCATATTGTTGAACACCCTGATCGAGTCGCAGAAGTTTTCGTAGGTGGAGCGGCCCGAATAAATGTCGGTGCTCTCTATCTGGAATATCGCCTCATCGGTTGAGAAAGCCTTGATGCCTGCCGGTGTGAGCTTATATTCATACACATCGATCGGTGTCAATTCCTCAGGCGACATCTCCGACTTGCAATTAGTGCAAAGCGACTTCATGCTTGATTGGATGAAAGTGTTGCCGCAACTGCAAGAAAAGATTGTTGCCGGCCGGTCGTAGTCCACGCCGATATGGCGCAGGGTGCGACGACACTTCGGGCAGACGAGACCTCCGCTACTGTAGTAGGTGGTCTCGGGCGATATGTTGGCACAACGGAAATGATGAATCATCGATTCCTGCCGAATATCCGAGCTCGAACATTTCGGGCAACATTCTATAAATAGCTGGTGGGAATCACCGCATTCACGACACACATGAATCCTGTCGACAAGTTTAACCGGCTCTGCATAACCGAGCTCCTCAAGCTTATGGGAGAATTTCATACGCTCTGCAAGCTGAAGGGTCTCCTGATTGTCATACATTACAAGGTAGCGCTCGCTGAAACCTTGGGCTATACCCCTCACCGCGTAGTTGGTGAAATTGAGACGTCCGCGGGTGATGTCAAATTTCACCATGTTTGCAAGCACCCTTGATGTTGTCGAAACGTCGGTGGTGATCTCCCTGTTTATGCCATATCGGTCGATATTACGATAGACCTCCTCTATAAAGTCGGCGAAATTCTCGTCAAGAGGATTATCGCAATATCCGTCGAGCAATGATGCGGCCTCCCGCATCGAGTCCTGAAGGTCGATGTTGCCGTAACGGGGTTTCAGAAAACACTTTCCTACTCTGATCGGTGAAAGCCAACGCATAACGAGGCGCGATTCCTCATAGGTGCGGTGAACCACATTGACAAAAATCGCGTCGAAGTCTTCATCTTCAAACTGCTCTGTCTGAGCTGCGTTCAAAAGACGGTTTACCACCAGGATCTTTCTCTTCCGAGAGTTGGTTACTATTTGATATGTGCTGTTGGGCATTCTGTTATATTTTGCAATTCAAATTATTGGGAAACAGGGATCTTGACGTTTTTATTCACATAAAATTTTTCTTCAATACCCGGATTGAGCTCTTTGATCTGCTCTATGCTGACATTATATTTCTTTGCCAGGCCATATAAAGTTTCCCCTTCAACAATTGTATGCAATTTATATGCCACACCTTTATTTTTCTGCACAGGTTTCATAATCTTGCCGGATGAATCGGCCGGTGCGGGATCGGCAGCCTCAGTCTCCTTAACCTTCTCCTTGTCGTTTTCTTTGGCTTCCTTTTTCTGAGTTTCCTGAGGCACAGGCACAGTATTTATGTCATGACTCTCTAAGGGATTATAGCGATAACGACCGTGTTCGCGAGATCTCTTTAGTCCGAAAAATTCTTTCGATGTGTCGGTAAGACCGTCATTATCAATATACCAATAATCGGATCCGTCATTTCTTTGTCCATTCTCGTAATTCTTCACCCTCACCCTGACCGGCACGCGGTCAACTATTGCCCAGAGCGGGAGTTCCTGGTCTCGGTCCGGACGAAACACCACCATCACGGCAGTGTAAGTGTGTGAAAGGTTATTACGTAGTTCTTCAGGGAGGTCTTCGGTGCGGGCGCCGAGCAACTGCACCGTTGCCATAAATGACACATCGTCGTTGACAATGACTTCAGCCCTGGTGTTATTATTGATTTTGCCCATGTCTTGTGTAGGCACCCATGCAATAACCTGCACGTTACTCTTATCGTAGCTAAGGTCTTCAAGCTGAAGGATATGCTCTTTCTTGAATACTCTGGAGAACGGGGGTGCCCATATCTTAGTCACTATAGCCGTGTCTTGTGCAACGGCATATCTGATGATAGGGACATCCGCCTCGTAAAGTTGCCTCAGCGAATGGTCAAGCCCCCACTGTTCATTGGAAAAATCTATGCCATATTGGGCCCCTCCGGCGATTATATCCTTGTTTTGATTATGAAGCGCACCGTAACGATAGGCCTTGTTAAGGGTTGCGGCAAGTTCCGCCTTGGCTATGTTGAGCTGACGTTCAAGGTCCATTTTGTGGGAATTGTCGGTCATGCCGAAGCGGATATTATTGTCTTCACGCTCTATCTGTGCCTCAAGTTCGGCAATACGCACCCTCAATACGTTAGCCTCGGCATAGGCGTTGTCCCTTTGGATACGCATATTCCGGTCGTTGACAATAATGTCAGGCTGCGAACCCACCGAACCCAGGTTGAAGATATTCATGTATGTATATGAATACAGAGTGTCGCCGGGCACAACGATATCACCCTCTTCGGCATATTGGTCGAAAAGATAGATATCTTCCGATGCCCGGTAGTCCTTGTATTGGGTATGGACATAACCGTCGAACTCCGTATAGATTGTCTTTCTGACAAAATACCATACGAGAAGACCTATGACAATCAAAAGAATTATAGCGAAAATAATCTGTTGGCGCGCAATCTTTCGGTTGCGTTCCTTGATTAGTTTCTCAACATTTTCGTTTTCGTCAAAATTCGACTTAAAACTGAATGACTGCATATATCTGTTCAGTTAAATTCTTGGAATGTGATATAGTTACTCACCGGCTCCATGAGCAGATAGCTCTGGAGGTCGAGCAATATCAGGTCGCGCCGGTAGGTATAGTCGAGAAGTCTTTCCCATGCCTGAAGATAGGCGTTATACTCTATCAGCCTATTGATCCTGGAATATTCTCCATCTACGTTTGAATAACTGTTAGACCGCATGATGAGGAATTCTTTCAAACTCTTCATCCTTTGGTATTCTCCCATTATGTTTTCATTATAAATCTCAAGGTCGTGGAAGGAGAGATAGATTCCGTTGGTGGTTTCACTCTCAAGCACAGTCTCCTCATATTCAAGCACATCTTCTTGGGCCGTATAGGCCTTACGTTTCTTTGCCACCTCCGACGTGAGCGGGATGCTGAACGACAGCCCTACATCGAGATTCGACGTGTTCCTAACATGTTCCCTGTTGTAGTAAGAATATCTCACGAAAGGAAGGATATCCATGGTCTGAACATAATCGGTGTTATGCCTCTGAAGCCTCAGAAGGTCATGGCGCAGCCCGAGTTTCTTCATTTCGATGTTGTTTTCTTTTATGCTACGGAAAATCCCGGCCGTATCGGTATGGGTGATATAAGCTATCGACACCGGTGCCGGCTCCTCCTCTATCACTGAATCCGCTTTAATCGAGATGAGCTGACGCTCTATCTCTGTCTGTTCATTTATAAGTTTCAGCAGGTCGTCGCCTGAAATCTTGCCATGTTCCAGAAGATAAAGCTGAGTCTCCATCAGCAATCTCACGTTCTCGGCATGAAGATTGACAACGGAAAGAAGCCTCCCGTAATGACGATAGCGTATGAACTGACGCTGAAAAAGGATCTGCTCGGCAAGGTCTGACTTGACAAAATTCAGTTGATCGAGTTCTCCCTGAATCTTTATGGCCTTTTCCTTCGAACCTCGTTTATAAGCACTGCTGTTGAACAGATTCCAGTTGATTTCTCCCTGCAGCTTGGCGTTATAGGCCACCAAGGGATCATCAGGGTCGTAACTCACGCCTGCACCAGGCCGCACGTATGCTTGCCCCCGGAAGTTGAGTCCCGTCTTGCTTTTCATGGCCTTGATTTCAGTATTCACGGCATTATCTACGGCCTGCACTCTCTCCGCATCCTTGAATTTGAAAAATACCGAATCGAAAATTTGCGAATAAAACGTGTTTCTCGGCACATCAAAAATCACCGAATCAAGTGTCACGAATCTATCGTCGAATCTTTTGAGAAGTTCTTGTGTCTTCGGTGTGATGTCAATATCAGGGTCTGCACCCCTCGCTGAAAGGATGCCGCAAAGCAAGCAAAATGCCAATAATCCACATGAAAATTTTCCCTTTTTCATAGATATTAACCGCAAATATAGGTTATTGGATTTGGAAAATCAAATTAAAATGCAGGATCCTATATAAAACGAATAACTTTAACTTTTATTATCAGCTTCCAAGATGTTGGAGCCCTTTCTCACATGGGAGAATAAATTATTACCGGAGAATCCGGCAGACCCACGTAAACACGATTTTTTCTACTCTTGTATTCCTGATAAAACTTTATGGCTTCCGGCATTGTGGTGAATGAACCGGCTATTGTGTAATATTTGCCGTCGACTGTTTTTGCTGCAAATGCATCCATCCCCTCTTCCTTAAGATCCGCAGCCTGGGAGCGACTGTTGGTCACCATTTTATATTCGCCTATAGCCACATTGTATTGTCCAGGCAGCTTGGATCCATCTTGCACCGGTGTGATCCTTTGATTCATGACATAAACCTCCACTCCTTCAAATGTGCGCAGCTGAGGTCCATCTACCTGTTGGAATGCTCCCAATGGCAGATCCACATCAATCTCCTGACGTGCCGCCTCCCTCTTGTTGAGAGCCGCATCGTAAGCAGCCTTGTATCCCCTTTCAGTGGGCTTGCATCCTCCCAATAATACCAATATCGTTGCAAAAATACTTAGTAAATATGCATTTTTCATCTTCCTCTTTCTGTTAAAATCTTAAGCCTATATAAGCCGAGAAATTCTCAATGGAACTGAAAAGAGAATAATCGCCTCTTTTATACAAGTGTCCGTTCATTTTTCCGATCAAACCGAAAAAATAATTTCCAAGATTGTAGGTGAGCGACATCTTTCCCTGAATATTCAGAGAGGCCATATATTTGTCGCCCTCAAGCGAGTCTTCGTAGTAGTGGCTGAAGCCTACGGAGGGCATAACGGTGACATTAAACAGGAGCTTGGGCGCAAGAACCCAGTTATAGCCGTAGCCGAAAAGCACCGCGTATGAATTATAGTGAAAATAATATTCGGTCTGGTCGGCATAGGGAAGCATTGGTTTCAGGTTGTCGGGTAGCTTTGAGAAATCAAAATTCAATTTCTGGTTGGTGATTGATATCCCTGCCATGAACGATCCCTGGCTCTTCAACTGATAACGCGCGAAATTATATGCCGCACCTTGAGAATATTTCTTGTTATTGAAGAAATAATAGACATCGAAACCAAATGTCGACATCTCAACACCCGGGAAATATTCCTTGATAAGCTTTCCTGCCTTGAAATCACCGAATCTCCTGATGTTCACCCCTCCCTTGTTCTCATGATAATAGAGATCGGCATTGAACAGGGCGCAAATGAATCCGAACTCGAATTTTTTATGCGCCGGCTCCTTTTTCTTGAAAAGCTTCTCAATATCATAGGAGAGCCCCACGCTCACGGCCATATATTGAAGGTAGGCCCCGAGGTTGGCATAGACATCACTACTCATGGTGGTGTTGATATTGTTGGGGAGCTTAAGGTAATAACTGTCGAGCCAGTTGTCGCTCACAAACCGTGCCTTCCATCTTTTTCCGGTGCCCACCACATATTCGGGATTAAAACTATTAAAAAAACGGTCACCCCAATTATACACATCCACACAAAACTTCAGGAACTTGGGATAAATCACCGTGGTGTCGCTCAGATCTATTTTTTTGTCTCGTTTTAAAACGTTCCACCACCATTTCTGCTCCCTGGTATAAACAAGTGGATTAACTTCAGTCTCCTTATCCGGGCCCTTGGCTTCAACGGGGATATGTTCAGGCATAAGTTTCCCAAGTAAATCTATGCCATAGTCTTCCACATCATCCACAAGCTTTGCCGCCTCATCTCCATCTTTTAATGATTCCTGTCGCAATTTGTTTTCAATCTCCTCCTCTCTTTCTTGAGCAATGGCATCAAGACAGAACGAAGAATAAACCAGAAGTATCAGAATTATGTGTTTAAGATTCTTCAATGGGGGCTTTTTTCAATCTGCGAAGTTAACTATTTTCTTTTAAAAAGAAGTTCCGACGCCTTTTCATAGTCGGAATCGGGCACATAGAGGTTTATCGAGCCGCCTCCCGCTCCCGGGGCGGGAAAAATATCTGACATTGCATCAGAAACAACCTCCGCCTTTATACCGTTGCTCTCAAGAAATCCTTTGTCTATGTAGGCTTCCGCTACGTTGGAATATTGGTTGATAAGTCTCATAGCTTTTATTATTAATCCCCTCTAATAACTCAATCTCCTCTATTTTATGCCTCGTCTTGACAATGCTTTCTGATAGTTATGGGCATTCCTGAGGTGGGTTGAATAATCTTTTGCAAATGAATGATACCCGGAGAAATCATCTTTGGCACACATATAGATGTAGTCGTGGTGAGGGGCATCAAGCACGGCGTCAATATCCGCCACAGTCACCGTCCTGATTGGTCCGGGAGGAAGTCCTTGGATCTTATAGGTGTTGTAGGGGGATTCAATTTCAAGATGATTGGCCCTCACCCTTTTGATTGTAAAGTCGTCGAGCGCGAACCTTACAGTCGGGTCGGCTTGAAGTTTCATCCCTTTGGCAAGCCGGTTAAGATATAATCTTGCAATAAGAGGTTTCTCATCTTTCTTATTAGTTTCTTCTCCCACAATCGATGCAAGGGCAATCACTTCCCCCGGCGACAGACCCAACGCCTTTGCTTTATCCAGACGCGACTGAGTCCACACCGATTGATAATGCTTCCCTATCTTTTCTGCCACCTCTTGAGGTGAAAAACTCCAGAACACCTGATAGGAATCATCTATAAAGAGAGCGAGTGAATTTTCCGGAGTGAGCCCGTAATGTTTCAAAAATTCAGCATCTTTCATCAACTCAACGAGAGAATCCGGCTTAAAGTCGAGTTTTGATGAAATTTTTTCGGAAAGAGGTTTCATGCCTCTGGACGCGTTAACTGTCACTACAAAGGGATACTGACCACCGGCACGTAGCTTGGCCTCAGCCTGCCATGGACTCATACCGCTGTCAACCATATATGCCCCGTGCCGTTTCGAATAATCGGCTTTCCTTAAATTGGCAATCATGACAACCTTGTCGGCATATTTCTTTCCGAAATATTTTGATAGGGAATCCCTTACCATTTCGGAATCTGCTCCTGCGGGAATCTTTATCACCGCCGAACTTTCTGATTTGTTGGCAACTGCCGGAAGGAATATATAGAGCAAGATAATACCCCCCAGGACAAAAACTGTCACCAGGAGGGTAATCCAGAATTTTTTATTCACCATTTATTTCTTTTCCTTAATTTTTTCAAGCTGCGGTTTGAGGGCGTCGAGGGCAGTGTCGAATGCCTCCTCAAACGTGTCGGCAATTTTGGAGGCAAAGAGCTCACCATGTCCCGGCACTGTTAGTTTCACAGCTGCCTCCTTGTTCTTGGCTGTCTCCGGTTTCACCAAAGTCAACACGATGTCGGCTTTTGCAACAGCCTCGTTACGACGTTCTATCTTTTCTATTTTCTTATTGATGAAATCGACAAGTTTTTCTGCAATGTCGAAGTGAACGGCTTTGATGTTTGTTTCCATAATTTAGCATTTTAGTTATTATTATAACAAGACGACTGATAAAAATGTTATCCCGTCATCTATTTTTTAGTTTCATTCATTCTTGGATGTGCCCCGGCGTAGGCTTGTCTGATCTCCCGCAAGGAGATGTGTGTGTAAATTTGTGTCGTAGCTAAAGAACTGTGACCCAAAAACTCTCTGACCGAATCAATGTCGGCCCCTCCATTCAACATCCCGGAAGCGAAAGAATGACGCAGGGCATGCGGGCTTTTCTTCTTTGCCGCCGTTCCCTCGAGAGCTTTCCTGACTATATGATAGACTTTCTCCGGTTTTATTCTCTCTCCTTTCACAACAAACAATGGCGAATCATTTGACGTGACACCGTATTCTTCATCCCGTGCTTTCTGCCATTCCTTTATGGAATCAAGCAGTTGCATCGGGGCAGGAACCACTCTTTGCTTTGACCGTTTACCGGTGACTTTTATCTCCCCTTTTGAAAAAGAGATGTCGGAATCGTTGAGAGCCACCAGTTCGGCTCGCCTTATTCCAAGAGTGTAAAGTATTTCAAGGATAAGTGCAGTCATCTTTGATGCCTTCTCGTCGCCCCCTCCTGACAGTTTAATCGATTCTATTGCCGCCTCTATATCTTTCGGTCGGATCATGTCGGGCAGAGGCTTGGGAATTTTTGGCAACGGCAGGTCCCGCATCGGCGAGCTGTGAATAATCCCCTCTTTCTGCATCCATCTGAACAATGCCCTGAGACTTTGGGATTTTCTCCTTAAAGTCCGGGCAGTATCACCCTTTCTGGATAAATATGCAAGCCATGACCTCACTTCTGCCAGTGTGACTTTCGAATAATCCACGTCGCTCGGGGCATCGGGCAACAGCCATTCAGCAAAACTGTTGATATCACGCGAATAAGCCTCCACGGTCAGCACTGACCGGTTTAGCTCATATCTCAAATAACTGACAAATCGGGTTAACATGGTTTGAAGATAATAAAAAAAGAGACCAACCACAAGGATTGGTCCCATAATTTTATGCTGTCGATAAATGATTATGCCAATGAGGCATGCTGAATCACTGTTCAGCCTGACGGAGCTTCTGCACGTAAGCGGCCTTGATCATCTTCTTGCGGTTGGTTAC
>JAFLTM010000057.1 GCA_022509225.1 Muribaculaceae bacterium | reverse complement strand
AATCGCATTAGGCGCCGTGGCATGTACAGACAAAGACATGGCACCGGAAGATGTAACTACCCCTGACGAGGTTGGAACTGAACAGACCGTTACATCGAATCTAACTACTGTAAGACTTGCAACTTTTGCAGGTGACGAATCACGTATCGTATACGAACCCGGAACCCGTGATGATGATGGAATAAAAAATGGAGAGTTGAAACTGATAGCAACTATTGCAAATCCGGATAAAGAGGTGAATTCTGCTTATACAGATGGGAGTGGAGTAAGGTATCTATCAGCAACTTCGGTTTTCAAAAATCCATTGGATAATAAATATTATGTTACTTATCATTTTCAAGGTAATAACTATAACACTGAATTAGAAAAATCTATTGGTGGTGCAATTCAGATTTTTGATTATACTAATGGAAATGTTAATTTAGGTGATGGGTTTTATGCTTCCGATCCAACTAAAGAAGATTATGATTTCAATCATATCTTTTTTGATCAAAAAAGTAATCGAATAGTTGTTGTGGGGCATAAATGGTCGGTGCCAAGTTCATGGACAAGTGATGAACCTTATAATGGAGAAAATACGCGTGCAATTATAGGTACTTTTGATCCTCTGACAAATAATTTGACTTTGTCTAACATCACCACTTCAATCGAAGTGAGAGATGATAATGGAAAATTAATTGACCATGAAGATGCAGGTGATGGAAATTGTGTAATAAGAATTTACGATGAGTATTATCTTGCAACACGGAAGGGCATTGCAGTTTTGAGTGCAAGAGATGAAAACCTTTATTCGCCAATTCTGAATGATGATGAAACCAGATATTTTGTTCCTACACCAGGTTCCTGCAAATTTGTATATAATGCACCGGGAGATGATACAAGAATGTTCTATCTCTATCTTTCTGAGGATAAGGAAAATGTGAAAGATCAAACAAGCGAAGCTAAAATTGCTGAATTTAAAGTAGCCACAAGTGGATCTGCATCTGAAAGTACTTTCATAGGTCTAATAAATGAAGATACTCGTCAAACATTCTTCAATTCTTATGACTTGAACCTATCCTCATATACGGGTCAATTTACTTTGCCAGAAATGGTTTCCCCTATTGATGGTAAAAATGGAATATGTGTAATTGACAATGCCAAAATTTATGCAGCCCTTGGAACCGGTGGTGTTTATTTTAAACATGATGATTATTATCGCAATGGACAACCAACTGAGGGAGTAATAGATATTTTTGGAAATCGTCCTGTGAATTTTGTTTATGCAGATGATGGAGGTGGAGAAAGCTATCATGGTGGCTTCGTTTATGTAGCTAACGGTGCTCGACTTACTATTCTTGATAGAGTTTCCATGAAAGAGGTTGCCAGTTATACTCTTTCCGCGAAAGATGGAATTGAAGATAACACTGCTTCCGCAAACTTTATCTCTGTAGAAAAGGGTGAAAATTATCCTATTACTAATGGAGAATATACTTCAACAGTTAAGGAACGGATCATTACAGTGGCATACGGTCAAGCTGGTGTGAGAATCTTCAGATTTATTCCAAAGGTTTCTCCAGCATTTCCTAATTAATGAAATTTCTTAAAACAGATAGGGGAGAGGCTGAGTTAAGCCTCTCCTTTTTTCTATGTGTGCCATGATATTTCTAACCTGGTATCTTGGCTTGCAACAGATAGAATTATTTTCATATCTGAAAGAGAGTTTTGCGTTGTAATTGTTTTGCAAGCGGAGTATTAAGATATTTTTCGGAGCAATGAATGCTTTGGTAGCATGGGAAGCTTAAATTTTAATTTGAATACCTTTTTGTGACGTTTCCCATGATGCGAGAAGGGAAATCGAGAGCCCCAAAATTATGCAATTTTGCATTATGTAATTTTACATAAAATATTTACTTTTTTCTTCTTCGGTGACGGAGAGATATTGTAGGAGATCGTTGAGCATTATCTCCGGTTTGGTTTCGAATTTCGATCTGAAATCGTTGATATTCTTTTCCCATTGTTTGTAGCTCAATTGAGGCCACCGTTTACAGTTTAATATCATTTCATCCTGAATCTGACCAACTATATTGTCGAACACTTTCGTAGTGTTTTCAGGCGTAAAAGTGTTTTGCATGTGAAATGCCAGACGTTGCAAAAACAAATCCCTGAAATCCTTGTTTTCCAGAAGCCGGTTTATCATTCTGTTGTGATATGCCACATTCGACTCAGATGCATACTCTGTGGTGGAGAGATAGTATTCCGCAGATGGTTTTGTTCCAACCCAAGTGGCGTCAAGGTCATAGAACACAATCCTCCATTTTTTGTCACTTTCAGGGGAGAGCGATTGTACATAACGCACATTGCCCACATCGGAATTGCCTGAGAAAATCTGACCGAGTTTAAAGTCGATTAATCCCTCTAAATCCACTCTTTCATCCACATATTTATAATTCTCCGGTTTGGTAAGATCATTGGACTTAATGAAGTTCAATAAGGATCTGTAGGAAGAATCACTTCCCTCTTCCAAGTAGCCTCTGGCCACAATGATGTTTATGGAATCTGATGGCAGATCCAGTTTTCTTGAAACGAAATGTTTGTCGATCTTTTCCTTCATGTAATAAAGGCCGAAATAACCGCCGTTGATATAGAGGACTATAGGACGATAAAGCTGGGTGAGCAGGTTAGGACTGTTCCGCTGCATTAATTCGGTGAAAAATTCATCGCGCAACATACACCGGTTAAAGTCTTGACCCCCGGCACGCAGTACCAGATCTTCAAGTTTAAGAGGATTACCGTTATTGAAAAAATCATACTCCACTTCAGGGTCGCCATACATTCCCTTGAATTTAAGTCGGAAAGATTTTTTCTCTTCAGATCGCGAGAAACCGCCGAAAATTTTCAAACCGCAGTCAACAGAGAACCCGTCATTGCCGTCAAAGAACTCCACATGTGCATTTTTTGTCCAGTTCTTCCAGAAATTAGCTCCCAGGTGAGGCCATTCGGGATCATAACCGGGTCCCTTTGCATAGATTCCTGTCTCATCGTTATAAAGATCCTCATTATTGACTGTGATATTCATAACCGGCAGGTTATGGGGCTCGGTGAAAATATATGTGTAGGTTGCAACGGGACTTTGAAGGTGCAGGCTGTCGCCCTCTGCAAAGGTCCGGATAGTGGTGGTTGACTTGATCAGAATTGAATCCTTAAAAAGCGGAGACCCTGCAGTGGGGAGGCTGCCGTTAAAGGTGTAATGCACTTTTTGAGACTTATCTTTCAGAGTAAGCTTGATAGATCCATCTGCAGGATACACCCCGGGAGGAAGATTGAAGAGGGGGAAATCAGCCACCAGACGTTTCCCGGGCAGGATGTTTTCGGCATTCGACGTGGGATTGGAGAAATAGAAAAAGCCCGGTTGATCGATTTGACGTCCAATGGAACCGTGAGGCACTGTCATACGGGCATTCACCCCATCGATAAATTTCCTGTTTTTTGTAATAACCAATGTTTCAGAGTTGCCTATTTTAACCGGACTATGTCTGAGATTGTATTTGTCAGCCTTTATTCCTGAAAGTTTTAAAGTTACAATCTCTCCCGGTTTGATAATTATATCGGGAAGAGGGCGAAAATCTTTCTTGTCGAATTTTTTAGAAATAGAATAATCAGCAAGGTTTAAATCGGAATCGCCCGTATTTTTAAATTCAATCCAGTTTTCGTTGGCATTTTTGCCACGGCACATAACCTCCCATATCTTCAACGGGTCTTTCCTTTGCCTGTCGATCAACTCATTGTAGGCAAGATAGCCTGCAATATTGTTGTCATAACCGGGACTTTGCAGGTAGGTCAATTTGAATGTGCTGTCGGGTTGAAGAGCGTAAACCTGGTCGGGTTTCATTGACTTGTAAGCCACATTGCAGATAGAGTCACCGTCGGGCGTAAAGATGGCCACATCAGCACCATTTTTAGGTAATTTAATGTCAGCATTGACAGCTCCAAGCTCCGGGATGGTGTGTTTTTTATCTGCCACAACAACCAAATAAGCGTTTGGAGCCAATTTAACAGAAGGGAATCGCCATTCATATTTTCTCCCGGAAAGAGAATCTGTCTCCGGCTTTATATCCTTAGCCAACCCTTTCACCACCACCTGATAACCATCCAGATCAATGGTGTCTTTGCCTGTGTTTCTTATTTCAAACCAATCTTCAGGTTTTTGAGCATCCGAAATAATACTTGTGCGGTTGTCAGCCATGATTTCGGTTATTTCCAGACTTTTGGGATATTCTTTTTTGACGTTGCTTCGGCTACATGAAAAAAGTGATATTGACGTAACAATCAATATGGAGAGTAACGTTGCCTTATGTGTCGGGCACAAAATTGAGCTATGATGTTTGAAAGTCTTAAATATCAATCGCATTCTTAAGGCATGATTGAGCTGCTGACCGATTTGATTTTCAAAATTAATATTTTTAGATGTAAGATGATTGAAGTCGGAAGTATAAAGTGGGGGCGAGCGGCCGGGGATAGATTTTTTATTTAACTTTGCAAAAAGGGACAGCAAAATCAACAAAAATGTCAGAGAGCAATTTTTCAGCATCGCTGAAACGATCGTGGAAAGGATTGTTGTCATATTTCAATGTGGCCGACGACCTTGAGCCACAGCAAGATGTGGAACAATCCATTCGTTCGGGAGTAAGTTTCAAAGGGAGCCAGTTACTTGTGCTAATTTTCGCGATATTCATCGCATCGCTGGGTCTGAACACAAACAGCGTTCCGGTGGTGATAGGTGCCATGTTGATTTCCCCGCTGATGGGTCCGATAATCGGCATGGGACTCGGTATCGGCATAGCAGATTACGATTTGCTGAAGAAAGGTTTCCGGAATATCTCTATGGCTGTGTTAGGGTCGTTGGCAGCCTCGGCCATATATTTCCTTATTTCCCCGCAATATGAGGGGTCGAGCCAGCTGCTCGCCAGGACTACTCCTTCAATCTATGATGTGTTTGTAGCCCTATTCGGCGGGGCGGCGGGATTTGTGAGTATCGCATGCAGAAACAAGGGCCAGGTGATGCCCGGTGTTGCGATCGCAACCTCCCTTATGCCGCCATTATGCACAGCGGGTTACGGAATAGCGACCTGGCAGGCTCATTTCTTCTTCGGCGCTCTCTACCTCTTTTTCACCAACATGGTGTTTATTCTATTCGCCACATGGATAGGAGTGAAATTTTTGAAATATAAAGGTGTGGTTTACCAGAACCCTGCAAGGAGCAAAAGAATCCAGACCTTTATAACAATTGTGGTTTTTGCAACGATAGGAGTGAGCTGTTTCCTCACTTATCAGATGATAAGAAAGAATGTGTTTCTTGCGCGTGCCCAGGCGTTTGTGGAGCAGGAGATGGTTTTCCCCAACACCCAGGTTCTGAGCCATAAGGAATTCATCAGTGGAGGGAAACGATATATCGATGTAACCCTCATAGGCACCGCATTGCCTAAGGATTCATTGCAGCTTGCCATGATCAACAAACTCGACAGCGCAGGTCTTGGTGGCACCATACTTCAGATTAAACAGGGTTTCAGTGTGGGGGCGCTCACCTCTTCGGGAGCAAATCCTGAAAAAGATTTCGCCCAGTTCTATGAAATCGCACAGAAAGAGATTCTCAACAAACAATCGCAGATTGACTCATTGAAAGATGAGTTGCATCTTCACAATGTTTTCAATCAACAGAGTCTTGAAATAGCGCCTGAAATCAAAGTCTTGTTCCCTTCGATACGAGATATAGCTCTATCCAAAATGATAGTCACATCCGTTGACTCCGTGAAGCCTGACACTGTTAGCATGGTTTTTGTTAAGGCTATCCAGACATTCAATCAAAAGGAAAGAGAAAAGCTTCTGGATTACCTTCGATTGCGCCTTGACGACCAAAAAATGGGGCTTACCGTTAATCCTCATGATTTCCCATGGCCATCAGAACAATGAGATTTGTTTATTAAGGCGTGAAACAGTAATTTTGTAAAGTGATTTGAGGGATTTGTAAGGCCATCTTTTCAGGATGGCAGAACAATTCGGCAGAAACAAATTTAAAGAGAAAATATGAAAACCAAGGTTGCGGTTTTTTTCGGTGGCAGGTCGGTGGAACATGAAATTTCCGTTATATCGGCTTTGCAGGCTGTCCATGCATTCGATAAGGAAAAATACGAGGTGATCCCTGTTTATATCTCTAAGCAGGGAAAATGGTTCACCGGAGTGGAACTTCTTGAAATTGCCAATTATAAAGATATGCAAGCTCTTGAAAAGAAGGTTGACGAAGTCTTTATGAAGCCCGTTTATGGTGATTTCAATCTCTATCTTTCCAATCCGAAAGGTGGATTTCTAAAAAAGAAAGATCCGGTGTTGTGCGAGTTGCATGTGGCTTTCCCGATACTTCACGGGTCGCATGGTGAAGACGGCATGTTCCAGGGAGTGCTGGAAACCATAGGAATTCCATTTGTGGGATGTGATACCTTGTCATCGGCCAACGGTATGGACAAGATAACCATGAAAATGATTCTGCGAGAAAGCGGCATACCGGTTGTGGATTTTGTTTGGTTCACCGATAGGGAATGGCTTTCAGGGAGAGAAACAATTGATGAGAAAATAGAAAAAGATCTCGGATATCCGGTTATCGTCAAACCTGCAAATCTCGGTTCAAGCGTGGGGATTGCAAAGGCTTCCGACAGAAAATCTCTTGATTCGGCAATCGAAGGGGCTATAAAATTTTCCTCCAGAATAATTGTGGAAAAAATGGTGGAAGATATGAAAGAGATTAATTGCTCGGTTTTGGGAGACGCCGACCATAGGGAAAGCAGCGTGTGCGAGGAACCAATACGGCAGAAAGATTTTCTCACCTACGATGAAAAATATGGATCCGGGGCAAAATCCGGGATGCAGGGTTCGGAAAAGAAAATCCCGGCAGATCTTCCTCAAGCAACCACGGAAAAAATCAGGAAACTTGCCGAGGAAACATTCAGAGTCCTTGCATGCAACGGAGTTTCAAGAATCGATGTCATGATCGACAATGAAACTTCAGAAATCTACGTGAATGAAATAAACACGATACCGGGAAGCCTTTCCTATTATCTATGGGAAGAATCGGGAATCTCTTTCCCTCATCTTCTTGACAGACTCATTGCCCTTGGCTTGAAAAGAAAAAGAGATATCGACCGGAAAACTTATTCCTACGACACCAATATCTTTGCTATGGGCGGAGGCCTTAAAGGAGGGATGAAAAGGGGCACAAAAAAATAACTTAGACATGAAAAAATTTAACGAATATAACGGCCTTCTGAATTTGTCGGACATTAATAAGGAGATTCTTGACAAATGGGATAAACATTCATTGTTCGAGACATCGATGAAACTGCGGGAAGGATGCCCCACATTCGTATTCTATGAGGGCCCGCCGTCAGCCAACGGTATGCCCGGCATTCATCATGTCATGGCCCGCACTATCAAGGACATTGTGTGCCGCTACAAAACCATGAAGGGTTATCATGTGAAAAGGAAGGCCGGATGGGACACCCACGGCCTCCCCGTGGAGCTCGGGGTTGAAAAAAATCTGGGCATCACCAAGGAAGATATCGGCAAAAAGATCTCTGTAGATGAATATAACGAGGCATGCCGCAAAGAGGTGATGAAATACACAAAGGAATGGACCGACCTGACACATAAGATGGGTTATTGGGTAGATCTCGACAATCCCTATATCACCTACGACAGCAAATACATAGAAAGCGTGTGGTGGCTGCTCAAACAGCTGTATGACAAGGGTTATCTTTACAAAGGATACACAATCCAGCCATACTCTCCGGCTGCCGGCACCGGATTGAGCACCCATGAACTTAACCAACCGGGGTGCTACCGCGATGTTAAAGACACCACCGCCACGGCACTTTTTGAAATAGCTGAGCCGTATGAAAAGCTTAAGGGGTGGGGTAAGGCCTGTTTCATGGCATGGACCACGACTCCCTGGACGTTGCCTTCAAACACGGCATTGTGTGTTGGCCCGGCATTCACCTATGCAGCCGTGCGCACTTTCAACCCATATACAGGTGAGAAAATAACCGTTATACTCGCCAAAGACCTTATCCCTGCCTATTTCAAAAAGGAGGGTGAGAACGCTGACCTTGACAGCTACAAGCAGGGTGACAAGGTAATTCCCTATAAAGTTGTGGGCGAATGGAAAGGTTCAGAGCTTGTGGGCATCAAATACCGCCAGCTTATGCCATGGGTTAAGCCGGTGGAAAAACTTGACGAACATAGCCCCGAAGCAATAAAGGAATATGCAGCCATGAATCCTTCAAAGGTTTTTGAAAGTCATAATTCAAAATTTGTTGAGGTTGAAGAGATGGCATTCCGTGTTATCCCGGGCGACTATGTCACAATCGATGACGGAACGGGCATAGTTCATATCGCCCCCACCTTTGGTGCCGACGACGCCAAAGTGGCTAAAATTTCAGGCATCCCTCCTCTTTTCATGATTGACAAGAGCGGTGAAACCCGTCCGATGGTTGACCTGACAGGCAGATACTTCCCAATTGACGAACTTGATCCGGAATTTGTAAAACTCTGTGTTAATGTGGAGGAATATGGCCGACACGCGGGAGATTACGTTAAAAACGCCTATGATCCCAAGTTTAACCAAGACGGGAAATACGATACCAAGGCTGCTGAAAGTGAAGAAGACCTCAATGTGGTGCTTTCAATTGAACTCAAAAAAGATGGCAAAGCTTTCAGGATAGAGAAGCATGTTCACAATTATCCGCATTGCTGGAGAACCGACAAACCGGTGCTCTACTATCCCCTTGACAGCTGGTTTATACGCACCACTGCTGCACGCGACAATCTCATCAACCTGAATCAAAACATAAAATGGAAGCCGGCTTCAACAGGCTCAGGCAGATTCGGAAAATGGCTTGAGAATCTTCAGGACTGGAACCTCTCGAGGAGCAGATATTGGGGCACACCGTTGCCGATTTGGAGAACCGACGACGGCAAGGAAGAGATATGCATAGGAAGTTATTCCGAACTTTCCAACGAGATCGATAAGTCTGTGAAAGCGGGAATAATGAAAAATAACCCGTTGACTGCCAAGGGTTATAAGCCGGGAGATCAAACATCAGCCAACTATGAGAAGGTGGATCTTCACCGTCCTTATGTAGATGACATAATCTTGGTTTCACCGTCAGGAAAACCTATGAAGAGGGAAACCGACCTCATTGACGTGTGGTTCGACTCCGGAGCGATGCCCTACGCCCAGATTCATTATCCTTTCGAAAACAAGGAGCTCCTTGACAGTAAAGAAGTCTATCCGGCTGATTTTATTGCCGAGGGTGTCGACCAGACACGCGGCTGGTTTTTCACGCTCCATGCCATAGCCGGTATGATCTTTGATTCCGTTGCATTCAAGGCCGTGATTTCCAACGGGCTCGTGCTTGACAAGAACGGTAACAAGATGTCGAAACGACTTGGCAATGCCATAGATCCGTTTGACAACATTGAAAAATTCGGCAGCGACCCTGTAAGGTGGTACATGATCTCAAACTCCTCCCCATGGGATAATCTCAAATATGATGAAACCGGAGTTGCAGAAGTTTCACGCAAACTTTTTGCGACACTTTACAACACTTATAAATTCTTTGCTCTCTATGCAAATGTTGACGGTTTCACCGGTGCTGAAAAGCAACTGCCTTTAAGTTCAAGACCTGAAATAGACCGCTGGATTCTCTCACTACTCAACAGCCTTGTTGCAGAAGTGACCTCAGCCTTAGATGATTATGAGTTAACCAGAGCTGCGAGAGCGATCGACGTATTTGTTAACGATAATCTGAGCAACTGGTATGTGAGGTTAAACAGAAAGCGTTTCTGGGCGGGTGAAATGGACAACGACAAACTCTCAGCTTATCAGACCTTGTATGCATGTCTTAAAACCGTTGCTCAGCTAATAGCTCCTTTCGCACCTTTCTATTCCGACAGATTATATTCCGACCTTGTAGGTCCGTGTATGGAAGGTGACGGCTATGCGTCGGTTCATACATCAGATTTTCCGGTGAGCGATCCGGCACTGACAGATGCCTCTCTTGAAAAAAGGATGGCTCTTGCACAAAAAATCACATCCAATGTTCTGGCATTGAGAAGAAAGATGAACATAAAGGTTCGTCAACCGCTTCAGACACTTTTGGTGCCTGTGGTTGATGCCGGTCAGGAAGATGCTGTCAAAGCACTTGAAAATCTCATCAAGGCAGAGGTAAACGTCAAGGATCTGAAGATAGTAAACGACGAGGAGAGCGGTCTTGTCAAGAAAATTAAGGCTGATTTCAAAAAGCTGGGACCGCGCTACGGCAAGATAATGAAACAGCTGGGGAATGCCATATCATCCATGAGCCAGCAGCAGATCCATGCTCTTGAAAAGAACGGCGCCTTCATATTTGAAGATATCGAGGGTAAACCGGAAATCACATTAGACGATGTTGAGATAGTTGCAGAAGATATCCCCGGATGGCTTGTGGCGAACGACGGTGATGTAACGGTAGCGCTCGATGTGACCTTGACACCCGAACTTAAAAAGGAAGGGATGGCACGCGAGCTTATCAACCGCATACAGAATCTACGCAAGACCACAGGTTTTGAGATTACCGACAAGATTGAAGTGGAACTGACCGACATCCCCGAAATCAGAGATGCAGTTGAAGCTTACCGAGACTACATCGGTGGTCAGATCCTTGCCAACAACATACGCCTTGTATCGGGGATTGCCGATGAAGATGCCTCCGATCTTGACATTGACGGGGTTGAGGCAAAGGTGAGAATCAGCAAAAGCTAAGTAAAGATTGAAGAAAGAGGAAGAAATCATTGATCTGGAACCTGTTTCATCCGAAGTTGTCACCAAACGGCTTTGGATTGTGTTCGGTGTGCTGATTTTAATAATCCTTGCCGACCAGATAATGAAAATATGGGTCAAGACATCGTTCTATTTAGGTGAGGATCTTCCCTTAACATCATGGTGGCATCTGAAGTTTATAGAGAACAACGGGATGGCTTTCGGCCTGGAGCTGTGGAACAAGTTTGTACTCACCTTCGGCCGCATAATCGCAGTTGGCTTGTTCATCTGGTTCTTTTTCAGTATCAGGGCCTATAAAAAGCTGTCCACTGGATTCTTCATTGCAATAGCATTGATAACTGCCGGGGCGGCGGGAAATATTTTTGACTGTGTCTTCTACGGCAGATTGTTCAATGACCCGATGCCGCCTCAAATTGCGGTTGCATTCCCCGAAGGTGGAGGTTACGCCGGCTGGTTTGAAGGCCGAGTTGTGGATATGATGTATTTCCCTCTTTTCGATTTTTATTGGCCCGACTGGATACCGGTAGTGGGAGGCACATATTTCGAGTTCTTTCAATATATCTTCAACATAGCTGATGCCTCGATATGTGTGGGCGTGGCGTTGCTTATTCTATTTTATTCCTCAGATGCATCACGTTCTTTCAATTACATCGCCATGAAAAATAAAAGTGGGGTGAAGGATTCCCGCAAGTAGGATATGGGGGACACAATCTTACATCGGTTTTTATTGTTGGTGGCTCCGCTGCTTTTGGCGGCATGTGGAAACCGTCCTTCCAATGTTCTCGACGAGGATAAGATGGTGAATCTCATGGTGGATATGGAGCTGGCAGAAGCCTACAACAACGCCCAATCTTCATATACCAAAAATGAGGATATGCTGACATTGGGTCAGCGTGTGCTTGCCGCGCATGGTGTCAAACCGGAGACACTAGACACCACTTTGGCATGGTATGGAAGGAATCTGGATGAATATTCCGCCTTGTTTGAAAAAGTGGATAAGGAGATTATGAGAAGGAGAGCCATCTATACCCGGGTTCCCGAAGAGCAGCTAGAAACGCAGAATAATAATTTGTGGCCATATTCACAGCATCTGTTAGTTAACCCCATAAGCGGCTACGACGGTGTTTGGTTTGATCTTGAATCACCGGAAATAAACGGAGGGGATATGGTCAGGTTGAAATTCGCAACTGCTTCACCTGCCGACATGAACGGGGTTATTGGTGTGGAATATACCGACGGCTCCGGAGAAGCTACGAATACTAACTTACGAAGCAACAGCAGTTTCGAGATGCATGTGCAAAGCGACACCGGAAAGATGGTGAAACGTATCTATGGCAGGCTTAGTTTCCCTAACGAAGGGAATTATCCTGTCTTTATCGACAGCATAACCGTTACCCGGGAGCCTTTCGACAGTGTGGAGTATCGTCAGCGTAAACGCTCGCAAAGCCGCTTCAGCCCTATGATTACAGCCGACACTACTTCTTCGTCTGAGGGTCGCAAGTCAATCCGACGCCCAGTTTTTTGAATATCTTGTGGTCAACTTCACCGAGCATGACGGTGGAATGCATCTGACATCCCTCAAGTTCCGGAAGCTTTTCAAGCGCTCTTCGGCAATTGTCGTCATGCGGGCTTAACACGGAGAGAGCCACAAGGACTTCGTCAGAGTGCAGACGGGGATTTTTGCCTTTCAGATAATTTAATTTTGTGTGCTGAATAGGTTCTATCAGTTCCTGAGGTATCAGCTTAATATCGTGGTCTATGCCGGCAAGATGCTTTATGGCGTTGAGGATCAGGGCTGAACTCGGGCCAAGCAAAGCACTGGATTCAGCCGTGATAATGGTGCCGTCGTTGAGTTGGATGGCTGAGCAGGGCCTGCCGGTTTTTTCAGCCCTTTCACGAGCAGCGGCGATAGTCTTTCTGAAAGCGAGGGTTATATCTGCCTGTTTGAACAGTAGCGATATTTTGTTTATCTCGGATTCCGAACCATGACCCCTGGCAAATTCATTGATCGAAGTGAAATAACGCCTTATAATTTCATTTTTGGATGCGTTTCTGCACACCTCGTCA
>JAFLTM010000056.1 GCA_022509225.1 Muribaculaceae bacterium | reverse complement strand
TGAAATGTGGGGTTAACTTAAAGTTTGACTGCTCCGCAGTCTCTGACGATGAAAATTGAGGGTTACTAATCTCTAATTTGCTATTAACAGAACTTAACAAATGAACACTCTACCCCCCCCCATTAACATAAATTAACTATCAACCTATTGATTTAACAAAACTTTTTATTTGTTTTGCACCCACATAAAGAAAAACACGCGTAAACAATCTCTGAGGGATTGACTAAAATTAACCTAAAAAAAGAAAAACACTAAACTTTCAAATTATACTAATATTAATCTAATTCCTTGTAAAATGACAAAAAATTTGCATGTGAAGACGTGGGCAATGCTGATGCTGGCCGGACTGGTATCCACCGGGACAGCCAAGGCTGCAAGCTCGCCCGCCGAAACAATGGCTCCACAACAGAGGGTCGAGCAAGGAACCGGTGTATTGTCCGGTACGGTTATCGACAGTGAGGGAGAACCTCTTGTGGGTGCAACGATCATGGTTGACGGAACCAATCTGGCCACAACAGCCGACATTGACGGTCAGTTCAATCTCCGCAACGTTCCCATCGGATCAAAAGTTTCAATCCGTTATGTCGGTTACAAGACAGTTTCATTAAAATGGACAGGCGCTCCGTTGGTAGTGACCATGGAGGCCGACAACGCCGTGCTCGACGAGCTTATCGTCGTGGGTTACGGTACACAGAAGAAGGTTGACCTCACCGGTGCCGTATCCGCAGTGAGCGGTGAGGTGCTCGAGGGTCGTCCCGTCACCAACGTGGGTCAGGCGCTCCAGGGTGTGATCGGTAACCTTACCGTAAACCCGGGTTCAGGTGCTCCGGGTTCAACATCATCGTTCAACGTGCGTGGTGTCACATCTATCAGCAGCGACGGCAACGCGGTTAGCAACGGGCCTCTCGTGCTTGTAGATAACGTTCCGATGGATATCAACCTCGTGAACCCCGACGACATCGAACAAATTTCAGTATTGAAAGACGGTTCTTCAGCAGCTATCTACGGTGCACGTGCGGCATACGGTGTTATCCTTATCACAACTAAAAGAGGTAAAGCAGGTGAGAAACCGACCGTAAGTTTCTCAGCCAACCTCTACTGGTCAGACGCTGTTAAGTCTTATCACAGGGTTAACTCACTTCAATACATCAACATGTATGACGAGGCTCAGGTTAACTCCGGTGGTTCTCCTGTATACGCAGGTACACTCCAGGGCCAGTATGTAGAAGACTACTTCTATGGCAGATATAATTCTCCCGTATTTATCGACCCGGCTAACACCAACGGTAAATATACCTATTGCGGTAACACCGACTGGTGGAACGAGCTTTACAAATCTTCATTCAACCAGAACTACAACATCAATGTTTCAGGTGGTACAGGCAAAACAACTTACTATGCATCTTTGGGTCTATTCGACCAGGGTACCAACCGTGTGGGAGCAGATGAAAATTACAAACGTTGGAACGCCAAGGTAAGTGTCAACACACAGATCACCAACTGGCTGAATATAGGCGCCAACATCACCAACTCTTATACCAGCCAGAAGCACCCGACAGGTTCAGGCAATTCCGGTATCACAAACATGGGTGGTGTGTTCAAGGCTGACCTTTCACCTCTCGTGCCGGTACGTCACCCCGACGGAAACTATGCCGGACAGGGCGACACAACCAACCCGATCGCTATGCAGGAACTCGGCGGTACCTCAAAATGGAAATACAACGACCTTTGGTTGACCGGTATCATAAGACTTACCCCGATTGAGGGTCTCTCGATCCAGGCCGACTACACCTGGAACTATTACAGTGCAAACTCGACACTTCATGCCACCAGCTATCTTGAATATGGTTATCCTGGCGGTTACGAGGGTTACTATCCTTGGTCATTGCCTTCATACGTGCAATACAGCACTACAAATGATTACTACCAGTCGTTCAACGCATTTGCCGAATACCGTTTCTCATTCTTAGAGGATAAGAACAACTTCGTTGTGATGGCCGGTTACAACCAGGAAAGAAAAGTGTGGGGCGGTTTCTGGGCAAGGCGTCAGGATCTTATCACAAACGATATGTGGATGCTCAGCCAGGGTACAGGTAATCTGACAGCAAACAACAACTCAACTACACAATATGCCACAAACTCCGTATTCTTCCGCGTGAACTATGACTTCGAAGGGAAATACCTTGCCGAGTTCACGGGCCGTTACGATGGTACATCCAAATTCCCGAAGGGTCACCGTTACGGCTTCTTCCCCTCAGGTTCTGTGGCATGGAGAATCTCCCAGGAAAAATTCTTCGAGGGTGTGAGCCATTGGTGGAGCAACCTTAAGTTGCGTGCATCCTACGGCCGTCTCGGTAACATGATGGACCTCTCGAGCAACTTCCCCTATCTTCTCTCTTACGGAATCAATTCTAACTACGGCTATCTGATTGACGGCTCAACCGTTACAGCCGTTACCGCTCCGGGTCTTGTTTCCGGCAATCTGACATGGGAAAAGGTTGACCAGTTCGACATAGGTCTCGACTTCTCATTCTTCAACAATAGACTTGTCGGTGAATTCGACTGGTTTAGCAGGACAACCAAGGATGCCCTCGTGGCCGGACAGACTCTTCCCTCTGTATTGGGAACAAACGTGCCGCAGGAGAACTCTGCAAGTATCCGCACACAGGGATGGGAGCTCTCGCTATCATGGCAAGACCGCATCTCCTCATGCGACCTCGGCTACTACGTAAGGTTGTCATTGTCTGACAACCACGCCAAGGTTATCAAATATGACAATAATTCAGTAGGCTATATCGGATATCTCTATCCGGGCAAGAATATCGGTGAAATCTGGGGCTTCCGTACGGATGGTCTCTACCAGAGCGAACAGGAGATTGCCGACTATCAGCAGAGAGTTGACCTCAGCGAGATTGCCGGTGTCTGGAATCCTGGTGACGTGAAGTATGTAGATAGCGATGGCGACGGTAAAATCTCCGATGGAGACTGGACTCTCGATAACCCGGGTGACAACGTGGTGCTCGGTAACTCAACACCGAGATATGCGTTCGGCGCAACCGTAGGTCTCACATGGAAAGGCTTTGACTTCGAGATGTTCTGGCAGGGTGTCGGTAAGCGTGATCTGCCTTGGAACAGCGCGATCAACGGCAACGACTTCTTCCCGTTCACCAACCAATGGCAAACACCTACAAGAGAGGCTTACGACTACTGGCGTGAAGATAATCCCGACGCTTACTTCGCACGCATCTATGTTGGAAACGGAACTAACCAGAACTATAAGAACTATACACCTGCAGGAAACCCGAACGACCGTTATCTGCTCAACATGGCTTACGGACGTCTCAAGAATATCGTTTTGGGTTACACATTGCCTACTGCATGGACAAGCAAGGCCGGTATCTCCAAGGTTCGTTTCTACGTTCAGGGTGAGAACCTCGTGACCATCAGCGATAGCAAGAAATTCTGTGATCCCGAGACTTCAGGTTTCTTGACCTACCCTACCCAGAAGAAAGTATCTGTAGGTGTGAACGTAACATTCTAAAATATTAACATCATAGAACGAAAATATATGAAAATCAAATATATCAGTGCATTGGCGGTCGGACTTGGCCTTGTGATGACATCCTGTGATGTTACAGACCTGGCTCCGTTGGACTCAATGACCGACGCCAGCTATTGGCACACAACAACCGACCTTGAGCTTTATGCCAACGGTCTCTACGGCAACCTGCCGGGCGCGTCAATATCGGGCGACAACCAGTCAGACCTGATGCTTACCCAAAGCCCGAGCCAGCTCCTGTTTGACGAATACACCATCTCCAATGCGCCTAATTATTGGGGTTGGACAGCTATCCGTAACTGCAACTATTTCATGGACCGCTATCAGGCAGTGGAGGGTGAGCAGGCTCTTATCAACCAGTATGTAGGTGAGGTTAGGTTTATCCGTGCCCTTCTATATTATTCCTTGATTGTGAATCTCGGTGACGTTCCATACTACGATCATGAACTTTCAACCACCGACGAGGAGGCACTCTATGCACCCCGCGACCCGCGCAACTATGTGCTCGGAAAGGTTATCGAAGACCTGCAGTTCGCCGCCGAATGGTGTGTGGATGACCAGGGCTATTCAGGCCGTATCACATGTGATGCAGCAAAACAGCAGCTCGCCCGCGTGTGTCTCTATTTCGGAACCTACATGAAATATCACAACGAGTCTGCCAACAACGGCTACGGAAGCGACAATCTCCTTCAGATGGCAGCGCAGTACTCACAGGAACTTATGAGTTCCAACAAGTATGCTATCGTGCAGGGTCAGAACTCTTTCGGAACAACCAACTTCCCCGATTATCCCCTTTACTATCAGAACCAGTTTGTTCAGGAGTCACTTCAGGGTAATGCGGAGGCTGTTCTCCCGCGCTATTATGCAAACAATTTGGTGATGCATGAGCTCGGCCGTCAGGCAGGTACCGGCGGCGGTTCCGGACTCGGACTCTCCAAGGCCGGTGTGGAGATGTATCTTATGGCCAACGGTATGCCGATCTATAACTCCGGTTCAGGCTATAAGGGCGACAACACCATCTTCGACGAAGTGGAGGGGCGTGACCCGCGTCTGTGGCAGACAATAGCCAACGACTACCGTCCGAACTGGACCGCGAATGCATCCGGTGAAGACACCTGGCGCTGGGACTATAGCGCCACCGTTAGCCCGAATGCAGGTCTCACAGGCTATGCATGCGAGAAATTCCACTCCTCAGACCAAGACCAGTGGATCGCACAGCACTCATACTTCGACTGGTTTATCTACCGCTACGCAGAGGTGCTTCTGATCAACGCCGAGGCTAACGCAGAACTCGGACAATGCACCCAGACCGTTCTCGACAACACAATCAACAAGTTGCGTGACCGCGTGGGAATGCCTCACCTCACCGTTAATCCGGTGGCTGACGCAAAACCTATCGACTATGGCTACACACTCAGCCCGCTCTTGTATGAGATCCGTCGCGAACGTGCAGTGGAGCTTATCAACGAAGGATTCCGTCTCGGCGACATCAAACGTTGGAACGCCACTCAGCTCCTTGCCAATCCTTTGACAATGCTCGGTTGCGTTGTATCTCCGGAAATGGAGGCATTCTTCGCACTGCCTCAAAACGGCCAGGTTTCATTCGGTGGTGACGATCATCCTGTTTATGAATACGACGGCAAGAAATATCTGCAGATCTATCAGGATTCATATATGAACAGCGACAAGCGTGTCTGGACAGCAAACGACCGCCGCTGGCTCTATCCGATTCCTAACGCTCAAGTCGTATTGAACCCGAACCTAACGCAAAATCCCGGTTGGTGATTTGTTTTTAAGTTAATTATGGATTGAGGGCGGGCGGCCATCTGGCCGCCCGTTTTCAGTTCCCCCGGGCTGCGAATCTCTTTGAGGTTTCTTGCCAGGGGTTATTTACCTTTAACCTCTTCGAGGTTGCAACTTGCAATTTAGAACTCTATACCATAATGAAAAAACTTATTATTTCTTTATTGGCGGGCGCCTATGCTACAGGTGCTTTCGCACAGGCTGAAAACAGCTTCGTGCATGAGCAGTCGGAGGATGGCTACGTGTGGCCCACCGACAGCCTTGTGTTGAAGAAACTTGACGAATGGCAAGACAAGAAATTCGGAGTGCTTTTCCACTGGGGACTATACTCGGTGCCCGGTATCGTGGAGTCATGGTCGATCTGCTCCGAAGACTGGATCACACGCCGAACCGACAATTATCAGGAATACAAGGACTGGTATTGGGGACTTGCCGACGAGTTCAATCCCGTGGAATTCGATCCGCAGAAATGGGCCGAAATCATGGACGACGCCGGAATGAAATATATGATCTTCACGACGAAGCATCATGACGGCTTCAATATGTTCGACACAAAATATTCCGATTTTTCGATAGCGAAGGGACCCTTTGCCGACAATCCCAAGAGGGATGTTGCCAAACATGTGTTCGACGCTTTCCGCGACAAGGACTTCATGATCGGAGCATACTATTCAAAGCCTGACTGGCACAGCCAATGGTTCTGGAACGATTATTACGCCACCCCCAACCGTCGGATAAACTACAAGAAGGAACAACACCCCGACTGGTGGCAGAACTATGTTGACTTCACAAAAAACCAGATGGAGGAGTTGACCACGAACTACGGCAATATCGACATCCTATGGCTTGACGGAGGCTGGATCACCGGCGACGAAGTGGGACTAAACGAGCTACTTCCCGAAGCAAGAAAGAGGAATCCCGGTTTGATTTCGGTTGACCGTGTCATAAAGGGTCCTAACGAAAACTATCAGACTCCGGAGAGAGGTATTCCGAGAACACAGGTAAACCATCCATGGGAGAGCTGCATACCTTTGGCCGACAACTGGGGATATGTGCCCGGCGAGAAATTCAAGACACCGCAGGAGATAGTGAACATATTGAGCGAGATAGTGGCCAAGGGTGGCTGCTTCGTTCTCGGCGTGGGCCCGACCCCGCAAGGCACCATACTTCCCGAAGTGGAGGAGACGCTCAAGGGAGTGGGACAATGGCTCGACGCCAACGGCAAGGCTATCTACAACACACGCACCACACCGGATTACAATGACGGGAATGTGTGGTTTACCGCCGACAAGGATGGAGAAACGCTCTATGCAATCTATGCCCTTCCCATGGGTGAGAATCTACCCGACGTGATAGAATGGGAGGGCAACATCCCAACCGGAAAGATGACCATGCTCGACGGGAAGAGGAACCTGAAATATACCGTCAACGAAGACAAGGTGAGGGTGCAACTTCCCAAAAACCACGGCAACAAACCTATAGCTATAGAATTCAAGAAGAAAAAGAATGCATAGGATAAGAAGAGGATTTCTAACAACCGGTGTGGCTGTTATATACTCGGTTGTGGGATTTTCACAGTCAACGTTGCCCTATAAAGATGCATCTTTGTCGGTTGAGGAGAGGCTTGCCGACCTGCTCGGGCGGATGACACTCGAGGAGAAAGTGGGGCAGCTTATCTGTCCGCTCGGCTGGCCGATGTATGATAAGGTGAGCGACGACAGCGTGAGAGTGAGCGACACCTACCGTGAATTTATCGATAAAGATCACGGAGGGATGCTCTGGGCTACATTCCGTGCCGACCCCTGGACCAAAAAGACACTTGAGACGGGACTAACCCCGGAACTCAGCGCAAAGGCATATAACGAATTGCAGAGATATGCCATAGAAAACAGCCGTCTCGGTATTCCGGTGATATTGGCAGAGGAGGCTCCCCACGGCCACATGGCGATAGGGACCACGGTTTTCCCGACCGGAATCGGCATGGCTTCGACTTTCTCCCGTGAAACGATGGAGAAAACAGGGAACGTGGTAGCCGAGGAACTACGCGCGCAAGGCGCACATATCGGCTACGGCCCGGTGGTGGATCTCGCCCGGGAGCCGAGATGGTCGAGGGTGGAGGAGACTCTCGGCGAAGACACTTATCTCACATCGGAGATGGCAGCCGCCCTGATGCAAGGAAATTCGGTCAAGAATATCGGCTTTGACAAGGGGATACTCCCCACCATGAAACATTTCGTGGCCTATGGTAACCCGGAGGGTGGACATAACGGCAACCAGACAGTCGTGGGACCGAGAGACCTGAAGGAGAATTATTTTCCTACATTCGAGAAGGGGGTGCAGAACGGGGCGATGTCGATAATGACATCCTATAACTCGATAGACGGGGTGCCGAGCACCGCCAACGGGGAATACCTTACCGATCTGCTACGCGGAGAGTGGGGGTTCGACGGCTTCGTTGTTTCCGACCTGGAGAGTGTTGACGGGCTGCACTTCACACACCATATAGCACGCAACCGTCAGGAGGCAGCGGAGATGGCTCTGACTGCCGGAGTGGATGTGGATCTCGGGGCACATTGCTACCCTCTGCTCGTGGAGAGCGTGAAGGAGGACAAGATAGATGAGTCGCTGATCGACAGGGCTGCCGGGAACGTGTTGCGACAGAAGTTTCTTCTCGGTCTGTTCGACAATCCCTATATCAGGGAAGAGGGAGTGGAGGAGAGAGTAAGTTCCCCGGCGCATCGTGAGGCGGCACTGAATGCCGCACGCCAATCTGTGACACTCCTTGAAAACAAGAACAAAATCCTTCCCCTTCGAAAGAATATCAAGGTGGCTGTGATAGGACCGAACGCCGACAATATCTATAACCAGCTTGGCGATTACACCGCCCCTCAGCCCGATGAGAAGATAGTGACGGTGGTCGAGGGTATCGTGGAGAAGATCGGTGCCGACAATGTGGAATATGTGAAGGGGTGCGCCATACGCGACACATCCGGTTCGGAGATCGAGGCTGCCGTCAAGGCGGCTTCAGAGGCAGATGTGGCAGTTGTTGTTGTCGGGGGCTCGAGTGCACGTGATTTCAAAACGAGCTATCTTGATACGGGAGCGGCGGTGGTTGACGCGAATACCGTGAGCGACATGGAGTCGGGAGAGGGTTTCGACCGGGCGAGTCTCGATCTGCTCGGCGATCAGCTTAAACTCCTTGAGGCTGTGAAAGCTACCGGCACACCAATGGTTGTGGTCTATATCGAGGGGAGACCTCTTGACAAGAATTGGGCGAAAGAGAACGCCGACGCCTTGCTGACGGCATGGTATCCCGGCGAACAGGGTGGCAACGCCATCGCCGACGTGCTTTTCGGTGACTACAACCCGGCAGGCAGGCTTCCGATCTCGGTGCCCCGAAACGTTGGTCAGCTCCCGGTCTATTACAACAAACGGATACCTCGCGGACATGACTATGTGGAGATGAGTGCCGACCCTCTCTATGAATTCGGTTATGGATTGAGCTACACCGACTTCGAATACTCCGACCTGAAAGTAAGCAAGGGAGAGGATGAGGTGAAAGTTTCTTTTAAAGTCACCAACAAGGGGGATCGTGACGGAGATGAGGTTTCACAGGTTTATTTCATCGATCCGATCGCCTCGACAGTGAGGCCGGCAAAGCAACTCTGTGAGTTCGCACGTACAAATATTCCTGCCGGCAAATCGGTTACGCTTGATTTTTCAATTCCTTTATCTACCTTTGCATTATATGACCGGAAGATGAACAAGGTTGTGGAACCGGGCGAGATCATCATCGAGGTGGGTTCCTCTTCGAAAGAGATTCGCCTTTCGGGGGAATTAGCAATTAGTAATTAGGAATTAGTAATTATTGATGCGATACTTTCACCATGGAGGGTAAATCTCCCGATTTCCCCAACAGCAACCATGGAGGGAAACCTCCCGGTTTCCCAAATCAGGGAAGTCAGGAGACTTCCCCTCCCTGCCGGATTCCTTAAGGACCTGATTTGATAAAACAATAAAACCTTATTATAAAATATGATGAAAAAAATCAAGCTTCTTTTATCTTTGGCGGCCCTGTTGCTCTCGCCGTTTGCCAAGGCTGACGAGATCCCATTCGCCCAGATCATAAAGATCGAACCGGGCGACACGGAGGAGACCGTGAAGGCGAAGGCCGCCCACGTGATTCCGAACGAGAATCAGGCCAATTCAATGGACAATGATTTCATTGCGTTCATCCATTTCGGCCCCAACACTTTCAGCGGACGTGAATGGGGGACAGGTATGGAAGATCCGACCCTTTTCAATCCCCCTCAGATTGACGCCGACCAATGGGTGAAGGCAATCAAAGATGCCGGGATGACAAAGGTTATCCTCACGGTGAAACACCATGACGGCTATGTGCTTTATCAGACACGCTACACCGACCATGGTATCATGCAGTCGCCTTATATGAACGGACAGGGTGACGTGTTCCGCGACCTCGCCAAAGCCTGTGAGAAATACGGCATCAAGTTGGGAGTGTATCTCTCACCTGCCGACCTTTATCAGATAGAGAGTCCTGACGGACTCTATGGCAACGGTAGCCAAAAGACTATGCGCACGATACCGCGCGAGGTTGAAGGACGTCCTTTCGCCAACCCGACCAAATTCGAGTTCGAGGCCGACGACTACAACGAGTATTTCATGAACCAGCTCTTTGAACTTCTCACAGAATACGGACCGATCCACGAGGTATGGTTCGACGGCGCCAAGCCGAAAGACAAGGGTGGTCAGACCTACAACTACGACGCATGGCTCGAAATGATACGCACACTCGCTCCGGAGGCCGTGGTGTTCGGTGCCGGTGAGGTGAGATGGTGCGGCAACGAGGCCGGTGAAACCCGCGACACGGAATGGAACGTGGTGCCTTATCAGGAGGATCCGTCGGTTTATACCCCTTGGGGACTCGACCAGAACGCCGATATCGGCAGCATCGATATGCTCAAGAACGCCAAGTATCTGAAATACGTATATCCGGAAACAGACACGTCGATTCGTGACGGCTGGTTCTACCGTGACGAGAACCAGGGAGTGAGAAGCGCCGATGATGTTTATGACATCTATGAGAGGGCAGCCGGAGGAAACTCGGTGTTGCTGCTCAATATACCCCCAAACAAGGAGGGACGTTTCTCCGACCGTGACGTGGAGGTGCTTGCCGAAGTGGGAAGAAGAATCCGTGCAACCTATACCGACAATCTTCTTTCAAAGTCGAATGCTCCGAAAGAGCTGCTCGATAATGACAAGCGAACCGGTATCCCTATGAACGGGGAGCTCGTCATAGAGATGCCCGAACCGATAACCTTCAACCGATTCATGCTGCAGGAACAGGTGCCCGTGACCGGCGAGAGAATTGCAAGCCATGCACTCGACGCCTTCATCAACGGCGAATGGGTTGAGATTGCGAATGCCACGAACGTGGGTAACAAGAGGATTCTCCGTTTCCCGGATGTCACCACCGACAAGGTGAGAGTGAGGGTGCTTGATTCACGTCTGGAACCGGTATTGGCAACGGTGGGTGCCTATTTCTATCCCGCACACGCCCCGCAACTCTCCATAAGCCGTGACAACGACGGAATGGTTAGCATCGAACCGAAGGCGAGCGATTTCCAATGGAAAAACGCGTTGAAAGAAGCCGCCAAGAACCTCTCTCAGGGCACAGTGATACATTACACCTTAGACGGCAGCGAGCCCGACGCCTCATCACCCGTATATACCGAACCGTTCCTCCTCCCCAACCAGGGTGAAGTTAAGGCGAAGGCATATCTGAACGACACGGAGGGTCCGGTGGCAGACAGGAAATTCGGTTATGGCAAGAAAAACTGGAAGGTGGTTGACACTCAGAGTGCCAACGACAGGATGAAACCTGAATTCGCGATTGACTCGAATCCCGCCACATTCTGGGCAAGCACCCCTGAAAATATGGTGTTCACGGTGGATATGGGCGAGACACTTCCCGTGAAGGCATTCACCTATACACCGCAGACCCGTTTCTATGGCGAGGGAATGATAGAGCAGGGTGTGATCGAGGCAAGCACCGACGGAAAGAAGTGGCAGAAGGTGGCTGAATTCAATTTCGGTAACCTGATAAACGACCCGACACCGCGTACGCTTGAGTTCGGTAAACCGGTGAAGGCGCGCTACGTAAGGGTAACGCCGCAGAGACTTGCCGGAGAGGGCAAGAACGCGGCGATAGCCGAAATCGATCTTTACTAATAATAGAAATAGATCTTTACTAATAATAAAGGCGGCTTGTAAAGCCGCCTTTATTATTAGTATTATTAAGAAAGGAGTTTGGAGGGGTCGAGGTTGGCCGTCTCGATATCTTTGTAGTAGCGGTAGGTGCCAACCTTTAGATCTTCGCATGCCGGCTCGTCGCAAACGATAATAGCCTTGTTGTGCATCTGCAGGGCGGTGATGGTCCATTGCTGGGTCACGGCACCTTCGACACCATGATGCAGGGCGCGGCTCTTGTTGAACCCGTTGACGATGAGAAGCACGCTTCTTGCATCCATGATTGTGCCGACTCCCACTGTCAGGGCGTAACGTGGCACCTTGTTCACGTCATTGTCGAAGAAACGTGAGTTGGCAATCATGGTCTCTTTGGTGAGGGTCTTCATCCTGGTTCTTGACGTCAGGGATGACCCCGGTTCATTGAACGCTATATGTCCGTCGGTTCCGACACCACCGATGAAGAGGTCGATACCGCCGACACTCTTGATCTTCTCTTCGTAACGCCTACATTCGGCTTCCGGGTCGGGAGCGTTGCCGTTGAGAATGTTAACGTTCTGCTCCGGAATATCTATGTGGCTGAAGAAATTGGTCCACATGAAGGTGTGATAGCTCTGCTCATGGTCGCGTGGTATGCCGCAATATTCATCCATATTGAAAGTTATCACATTTTTGAAACTCACTTTGCCTTCCTTGTTAAGTCTGATAAGGTTTTTATACATGCCGAGGGGAGAACTACCCGTGGGGAGCCCTAAGACAAATGGTTTTTCAGGGGAGGGGTTAGCTTTGTTAATCTCGGCGGCAACATAGTTGGCAGCCCATTCAGACACTTTGTCGTAGTCCGGTTCGATAATGAGTCTCATAGCAGATGTAGTTTATTATAGAATGTTGAATATTATTTCACAAAATTATTGATGCTTTAAAAAAGAGAACCAATTATTTTGTTAAAAAATGTTATTACAAGCTTAAACAATTAGTATTTAGTAATTAGTAATTAACGGAGGGGAAGTCTCCTGACTTTCCTGAAGTGGGGAAACCGGGAGGTTTCCCCTCCTATTTAGGAATTAGTAATTAAAGTTAGTTTTGATCTTAAGGGTCTCTACGGTCTTTAAGGGCTTTAAGGAAGTTCAACCCCCGACGGGGGTTGTGGGGGTTGGAGATTTCGGCTACCCTCACATTGAAATGTGGGGTTAACTTAAAGTTTGACTGCTTCGCAGTCTCTGACGATGAGAAGCGGTGTTAGCAGAAATGGAGGGGAAGTCTCCTGACTTTCCTGGTTTGGGGAAACCGGGAGGTTTCC
>JAFLTM010000055.1 GCA_022509225.1 Muribaculaceae bacterium | reverse complement strand
GCTGAAATGTTTTCGCCTTGATGGCGCCGGCAAGGCCAAGATGGCGGTATTCTGGGTCGACAATCAATCCTGAAGTTGCTACGAAATCACCGTGACCCCAGCTTTCTATGTAGCTGAACCCGACCAAACGATCCTTATGGAGGGCTACAACGCTTTTGCCTCCTGTTATCTTTTGTGCTATATATTCAGGACTTCTTTTTGCTATGCCGGTGCCCCTTTGCAGGGCCGATTCATAGATCAATTGCACAATTTGCTCTGAATACTTAGCTTCTTCGGGTTCGGCAAACTTTACTGTGATGTCTTTTAAAGTCATTTCTAAAGTTACCGAATGTGATTGATTGCTCTTAATTTTAAATTAATTGGTGCAAAAATACATAAAAATGTTGGATTAACAGTTTTTTGATCACTCTATTCTTTTGCCGAAAGGGAAAAGTGCAAGGAGGGCCAATTTAAAACTTTCTATGCCAAATGGAAGGCCTATGATAGTTATGGAGAAAATCAACCCCCAAACAATATGTGTCAGTGCTATCGGAACACCTCCTACAAACCACCAAATTATATTCATTATTCCTGCGAGACATCCTGAAGGCCAGCCGGTGCTTTTTATTTCTGTGCCGAATGGCCATAACACAACAAGAGCTAATTTCATTGTCTGAAGGCCAAAAGGTATCCCTATAATTGTGACCATTAACGCAACACTTGACACAACATATTCAATGGCTGTCAACAAACCACCGAATATCAACCAAATAATATTAAGAATTACTTTCATATCAGTTTGTCGTTATATTCATTTTATGCTTGCAAAAATACGATATTATCAGATAACATTAAAGTTTATGAAAGGGAACGACATATACTGACAACATATTCTTTATTTATATAAACAGAAAACATATCATGAGACACGCCTTCAAGCAGATGCTTTAATTCATTTCTTTCAGGTAATCCTTCTCCCATCATCTTCAAGTAACTTTCCTTTTTAGTCCATAAAACCGTAAATGCGAGGGCAGGATTGTCACTCTTTAAAATTTCTTGAAATTCATCTGAATTACAAATATATTCGGCTAATGCGGAGTCAAAGGGTTCAATGCACTCCACATCGATCCCAATGTCAGCACTATCCACTACACACGCGGCAGCCTTTTTGCAATGACTCAAATTGAAATATATTTCAGGAAATGCTTTAAAAAAAGGTTTCCCATTCTTGTTATAGCTGAATGGAGGGACTTCGTCTAATCCATATTCCAATTTTAAACCCTTTCTTAAAAGATTATAAGCCAAAGCAGATTGCACCTTGTCTTTAAAAAAACACAATTTCTCAATCGCTTCCCTTCTGTCGGCAGGAAGTTTTTCAAATATACCAAAGTATTTCCCGGAATCTATTCCGTCTATTTCCTCTATATAAATCACTTCATATTGAAAAGTGCCGAAAACCCTGTCATTGAAAAGACTTTCTTAATATTGTCGTTAACATTTTCCAACAGCAAAGTATTTCCGTTCGGCTTACAGTTTTTCAAAAGTCCCAGGAAAAGACGTAAGCCACTTGAAGAGATATAGTTAAGTTCTTTACAATCAAGAATAATCTCTTTGTTTTTTACATCCATAAGTGATTGTATAGCTTTTTCAGTTTCCTGAGCTGCGGCACTGTCAAGATCTCCAATAAAGTTGACAATGAATTTGTTGCCTGTTTCTTCTATGTTTGTTCTCATATTTTTATGATTATTTTATTTTCTTGTTCAATACAAGGATATTTGTGTTGTTCTCTCTTTTATAATGCATGTCATCTGTGAATTGTCGAACCAAAAAAATGCCAAGTCCACCTATGGGACGTTCTTCTACCGAACCATCAACATCAGCATCATTGACTTTCGTGGGATCAAATTCCAAACCATGGTCTTTTATTTCGATTCTTGTATTTCCTTCAGATATTATTAAAGAAATATCAATCTCGTCTGACGACCCGTCGGGATACCCGTAATTAATAATATTGGCAACAGTCTCTTCTATCACGAGTTTCAATTGCATTGAGTTTTCTTCGGAAAATAGGTTTTCTTTACATACATTATCCACAAACTCATTAAGCTGTTTGATGGCTGAAATTTTATTTTCGATCTTCAATGCATTTTTCATGGGCTTCTCCGTAGTATCTTTGATTTTTATGGACAGCATAGTCAAGTCGTCACTCTGTTCTGCTTTATCCACAAAATCCTTTATTTTATCTTTCATCCCTTCAAGAATAGCATTGGGTGTCAAATCCTTATGTTCATGTGCAAATTTCCGGAGAGCATCAATCATACGTTCTTCTCCAAATTCTTGCTTATTCAAGTTCATCGCTTCAGTGAGGCCATCCGTATAAAGAAATATCATGGAATCTTTTTCTAAACTTGTTTCCTGTTCGGCATAATCGAAATCCGGGAAGACTCCAAGAGGAAGATTGGGTATAACCTCAAGCTGTTTTATTATTCCATTTTCAATAATTACCGGACCGTTATGACCGCCATTGGAATAGTTAAGCCGGCGTGTTTTCATATCGTAGATGCCGACAAAAAAGGTAACAAACATATTGGTCTCGTTGATATTCGCCATTGTGCGGTTCATATACCATAAAATCTTCGCAGCTTTCAGGGTGTATGGAGCTATCGTTCTGAAAAGGCTTCTCGTTACGGTCATGAACATGGCAGCCGGCACTCCTTTACCACTTACATCACCTATACAGAAATAGAGCCTGTCATCTTTTACGAAAAAGTCATATAGATCTCCACCTACTTCTTTTGCAGGGTTAAGGAGGCCTACCACTTCAACTTTAGCACCGTTGAAATCTACGGTGATATTGTCGGGAAGCATCCCGTCTTGAATTTGGCTCGCTATCTGAAGTTCACTTTTGATGCGTTCCCTCTCTACAGTGATTTTTTGAAGTTTATTGATATTTCTAACAGACCGGAAAATGATGAAAATAAGTACAGCCAATGCAATTATACGAAGAATCAGAAGATTCCCTTTCATCTTATTATAGTTTCCGAAAATTTCTTTTTCGGAACTTACAACAGCGAGCGACCACCCTGTTTCTCCACCAACGGGAGCATAGAAAACATGATATTTTTCACCATCATTATCCTTAAACACTGCATTTCCCCTTTCCCCATTTACAAAATTTATTGCAAAGTTTGTAAAAGCCGGATCTTGCTTTTCCTTGGCGACATCATTAATTGTCTTCAACATCACATATTCATCTTGCGGATAGCTCATCAGTTGTCCAGACCGGGAAATAAGTATGTTATAGCTTGAAGGGTTCACGTAATTAATATCCAGAATACTCTTTAACCAATCAAGGGAGATATCGGCATCCAGAACTGCCACAGGCTTTTTTGTGGCGTCATGAACAGGTATAGAGAATGTGGTGAGAATCATCCTTGCACCGTCGTTATCCAGATAGGGGTCGGTCCATCTTGCACTGTCAGTCTCTATTGGAATCTTATAGAATTCCGCTTGAGTATAGTCATGGTCGGCGGAACCTAACTGCATGAGTTCTATTTCATCGGAATCTCTTCTAACCGCATAACTTTCAAACCAATATCCTTTGTCGGGATAATAATCAGGCATAAAAGAAAAGGAACTTCCCTTTATGTTTGGATTTTGCTCCACAAGTCTCTTCACAACAGAAAAAGCAGAATCACCTTCTGAAATGAGTCTTTGCGCATCCCATACATGATTCCCGACAGCAGCCTCTACCTGACTCATTACATTTTGAATAGCCAGACTCTTTGCAAGCAGTTCACTTTGTGCCCGCAAATGCAAATCAACCGCTATCTCTTCACGGACATACTGATATTGGATGGTGGAGATTATTTCCAATATCAAGGCAGCAGCAATGATTAAGACAATGCTGTTGGTATTTATTGACCGTTTGATTTGTGAGATCCGATTTCTTGCCATTAGATGTAAGTGGGATATAAAGTCACTTTAAATTACTTCAACCTGCAGATGTTTGGGTTGAATTATTTTTATAAAGTGGGATTTTTCCGCCCCTCTCGTTATATAGCAGCGGCTGCAAAGAGAAATTAAATTTTGCATTCTCACAACCGTAACCATGGAAATATTCTTCAAGTTTTGAAGCAAGGCTTTTCAAAACTTCTTCAGGGTCAAAACCCGGGGCGCAGATTCCCCTTACCTCCATGCTGTCGGGATCAGTCTGAACTATCTGATACTTTAGAAGTCCGGGCCAAACCTCGGCTTTTGTAATTATATTGACCATACTGAATTGTTTCCCACATAATGTAAAAGTGTCGGCCACACGACCGTCTATTTTCAAAACGGGCAATGAGATTTCATCTTTCGGTGGGTAAAGTTTCACACGGTCATTAACATAATATCGTATTATAGGCTGGACAAAATTGGAGAGATCGGTGATAAGAACACCATCAGAATACTCATCGGGATTAGTGATTGGATTCATATCTTTATCCACCGGCTCTACAATAACCCAGTCTTCATTAATAAAGAGTTCAGGACTTCCGTTAGCCATTGCAACTTCCCCTCCTTCAGTCATGCAATAATTATTGACAACCGGACACCCAAACGCTTTTGAAATCCTTTTAAATGCTTCATCTGTCAGCAATTCAGCAGAATTTCCAATCAATTTCGGATTAATATCAAGATTCCCTTTTTCTTTCTCCAGGGCAAGCATTAATAAAGAGGAGGCGTAACCTGTAAGAATATCTGGTTGGAAGCCATTAAGCTTATAAACAGCCTGATCAATGCTTTCAAGGACAGAAATTGCAAGATAGTTATGGGCAAATTCCTTATTGGCATTCACTTCTCTTAAAAAACCGCTGTAACTGGAGGCATTCGGGGAGGTATGCAGAATGGTTGCTTTTTTACTTGTTGCCGGATCAAAAATTTTGAAATCGACTCCTTTCATTAATCTCAAACCCATTAATGCACCATGTATCATGTTATGGTAACTGTCTCTCACCATAGGCAGCGGATGTCCCGTGGAGCCACTTGTTTTTAAAGCGGTGTATTTCCCAAGCAATAAAGATGAATCTGCAGGATCCCTGTCCAAATAATCTAAAACATTTTCTTTATTGATTTCGCGATCCGTTACCCAATCGTTATAATTATCCAACAAAATCCCCTTTTTAGTGGGAGGGAGATCGGAGAGTGAATAATTTTGAGGTAAGTCTTTGTAAAGACTTTTAAAATAGGGAGAATTTTGTCTCGCATATTCCACGAGTTCACGAAGCCGTTGCATCTGAAGTTTGAGTCGCTCTTTATGTGAGATTGTCGATGCCTCCATAACAAGTTTGAAGGCATCTTGCCGCTCTATATTTTTCATATCATAATCATTTTTAATCAAGGAAACTTCTTCACTCAGGATTATAGCTTAGTCAAAGAATCCGAGTCCTTCTATCGCTTCCATAAATTTATCCACATAATCCCATGAGGTGACCGACCATGTAAATCCAAGTCGGTAAAGCACCTGCATGGTGTAGGCATTCTGGCGTAATATGTCGGAGGTACGTTCCCCTTTTGCCATTTTTTGATAAGCGAGAAGACTTGAAAGTTGTTTAGCCTTCATGGGATCATTCTTGGCTTCATCCAAAGCTTTTGAAAATTCAGCAACTTCAACAAATCTGACACCTTCGCCAATATGACGTAATTCTCCCAAGACATCTCCGAGGAGGACATTGTGATTGTTATAAGGATGGAAAACTACACATTCTTTCGGTGTGACTGAAAGTTTAACAATAGCTTGCGCCACTTCATTGATAGGAGAGAACTCAACCTGAAGGTCGCGGGATTCATAAGGGCAGCAAGACAACATGTTATATACCTTGATTCTTCCCATGAAAGAGTTGGTCTGGAAATTCACCTGGAATTCTCCATCTGTGCTTCGCGGCGCCAGATTTCCGACTCTCATGATTTTACCCACCATGCCTTCTTTGGCTATAGCCTCAAGCACCATTCTTTCAGCTATAAATTTGGAATAAATATATTTGTTGCCCAGAAATTGCCCCATATAAAGTTTCTCCTCGTTAAACACAGTGCCCGGAGATGGGATTCCATTTACACTCAACCCGCGTGTGCTCGCAGTCGAGACTTGGATCATCCTGACTTTATTTTCCAGACAATATTTAATGCAACGGGCTGCCCCTCCGATATTAACATCCTCAATCTCGGTTCCTTCGGAGAAATGTTTCACAATAGCCGCACAGTTAATAAGGGTATCTACTTTAATAGATTTGTCTATATCCTCCGTTACATCGCCGACAACCACTTTAAGCCTGTTGCCGATCAACTCTTCGAATGTATTGTCGAAATAATAGAATAAGAGTGTCTTCAGTCTCTCGGTTGCATTTTCCTGATCTTTCCCTCTAACAAGGCAATAAATTTCAGGTGCGTCAGAGTCGATAAGTTCACGTAATATATGGATTCCAAGATAGCCTGTAGCTCCGGTTAACAGAACAGAGCCGATTTTACCACCTTCCCCTAATCGGAAAGATTCAAGATTATTGCGCTTTAGAATCGAGTTTATGGCAGAATAATCATAATCGGCTATCTCATCCTTCTCTTTATCCTCACTCTCTATACCTAAAATGAAATTTGCGAGTTTTCGAGGAGTAGGATGTGAAAAGACGTCGCCATAAGCAACATTATAACCAAGTTTGTCAGTCTCGATTATTACCCTTGTAGTGACAAGGGATGTACCTCCGAGTTCATAGAAGTTATCATTCGCCCCGACCTTTTCAAGTTTAAGGATTTTTCCGAAAATATCGGCAATATTTTGTTCCGTCTCATTTGCAGGAGCCTCGTAATCCTCCGACAATGCAATTTGAGGTTCCGGAAGTGCCTTGATATCAGTCTTTCCGTTAGGTGTCAACGGCATTGTTTTAAGTTGAAGGTATGCCGTAGGCACCATATACTTGGTTAAGTTTTTCCCTAGTTCACTCTTTAATTGAGGAATGTCAATGGGGCGGTCTGCAACAAAATATGCGGCCAGATGTTCTTCCCCTTTGATCTTCACTATCTTGACAACTACATTCTTGATGCCATCTACTGAAGCAATAGCTCCCTCCACTTCGCCAAGTTCAATTCGGAGTCCCCGAATTTTTATCTGATTGTCGGTTCTTCCGAGAATTTCAACATCCCCGTCTGATGTCCATCGTGCATAGTCGCCGGATTTATAGATTCTCATTCCCTTATAGTCAATAAATCTTTCCGAAGTCATTTCGGGGAGATTATTGTATCCTGTCGCTACACCTAAGCCTCCAATATATAGTTCACCTACAATTCCCGTAGGAAGCTCGTTTCCATCCTTGTCAACTACAAATTCAGTTACATTGAGCAGAGGACGTCCCACGCTTATTTTATTTGAATGGGTGAGATCCTTACAGTTTGAAGATACTGTAATTTCTGTAGGTCCGTATGTGTTGAATATTTGTGCTTCCGGCGCCGCTTCCCTCAACTTGTCAAGGAGTCCGTCAGCATATTTTTCACCACCACACATGATTACCTTGCATTGACCGACAGCCTCTACAAATGCTGGCAATTCCATGAATTGCAACATACGGGAGGGAGTTGTGTTAAAAGAATCTGCGTTGGTTGCTTTAAAAAGCTTCGCAAGAGTTATAGGATTGGTGGTTTGTTCTTCATCAGCAAATACAAGTGTCAATCCGTTACACAACGCACTTCCTATTTCCTTAAGCGACATGTCGAAAGATATCGTTGTTATGGAAAGCATAGTTTGGCAGTTTGTAGCCAAGGCGTGAATATGAGTGTTGGCTGGATGGTCGAACAAATAATTTGCTATGCTTTCATGTCGTAGCATCACTCCTTTCGGCTTACCGGTTGAGCCTGAAGTATATATCAGATAAGCCAGGTCTTTCGGGGTGATTTCAAGAGCCGGTTTTTCATCAGGCCCTTCAAGCAAAGAATCTACGTCAATTGCATTACTGAATTCAGATAGGCGGTTGGCAGTTGTAATTATATAAGCCGCCTCGCTATCATTGATGATATGTTGGATTCTATCTACCGGATACTCCGGATCGCAAGGGATATAGGCACAACCGGCTTTCATGACACCAAACATTGAAATGATCACACGGGAATCTCGCGGCAGCAACAATGCAACACGGCTACGTGGTTTCACTCCAAGTTTGATAAGATTGTTTGCTATCCTGTTTGCTGCCTTATCGAACTCCAGATATGTGAATTCTCCATCGTTTGCTATCAGAGCTTTTCTGTCAGGGGTGGTTATCGCATAATGCTCCATGGCTTCTTGAAAATATCTGTAGCTGGGTTCGGATAGTGCAACGGTACGGAACATTTCAAGTTCTTTTTCTCGTTTCTCATCAATAAGATCGATTTTCCAAACATCCTCCTTGGGATTTTTGAGCAACTTGTCTGTAACGATTGCAACACTTCTTGTCAACCCTTCCATCAGACCATGGCTGTAAAGGGCGTCGTTATAAAATGCAACTATGCTTGGGATCCCTTCAAATTCCTCAATATGAATAGCCAGTTTAAACTTGGCGATATCAAGTTCCAGCCCTTCAATATTCTTTATGCCGGGCATGGAAGTGTCTCCTATCACCCCTAACTGATATTCATAGACTATCTCAGGCTTATATCCATAATCGGCTGAAATTTTTGCAAAGGGATATTTTTCATGTTCAATTACTTTGGAAAACATTTCAGCCGTTTTCAAAATAAACTCTTCCGCCGATTCTTTTTCAATCTTTATGGCAAGTGGCAGTGTGTTTACAAACATGCCGAATGTATCCCCGGTTCTCACATCGCTTCTTCCGCTGCTAATTGTGGATAAAAACACATTTGAATCGTTTATGTATCGGGATACAGTATAGAAGGTCGCCGCTAACATAACTGCCGCAGGAGTAATATTGTTTTCACGTGCATATAACGTGACTTTCTCCAGATCAAAAGCGGCGGCTGCTGTCTTAAGTCTGCCTTCCGACTCCTTTCCTTTTAAGTCAGCAGGTATTTCGCTGATATTTTCCAATTCTCCGAGAAGTTGAGAATAGAATTCTTTGTTTTCTTCAAACAAAGAGGAATTTTCAAAATCCTTTTCATCTTTCACATACTTCGGATATGGATAAGACTCTTTTTCAATTTCGGCTCCGGAGAGTGCCTCTTGAAGTTGTTTCAGGAATATGTCAAAGGATGTTCCGTCAAAAACGAGATGGTGGAAATCCGTTAGAAGAACAGTTTCTTCTTCGGTATTAATAACCTCGACACGATAAAGTGGTCCCGATGTAAGATGGAAAGGCTTGACAAATTGATTTTTATATCGTTCCAGATCTTCAGAAGACATTTCCTTTATATCTACCTGAGGCTCATGGTCGTTCATAAGAACCTGCTGCACACCCTCTGATGTTGTCTCGAAACGAGATGCAAGACCTGGATGAGCTTTTATAACTTTCCTGACTGCGTTTGAAATTTCTTCAGATGAATATCCTTTATCGAATCTAATGAGGGCAGGAATGTTATATACCACATCAGCAGGTCTTTTCATACATTCAAAATAGACTCCGGTCTGTGGGAAGGAAAGGGGAGAGGAGGAAAGGTTTAGATCCTCATCTTTTTTGATACTAATATCTTTTTCATCAGATGTCAGCCATTTCTCAAGAATAATATTCTCCACAACTTCTACTGAACCTCCGTTCAATAAGGATTTTGAAGGAATCTCAATTCCAAAACGCTTATATATCTGAGAGGCCAGCTTGATGCTTAAAATGGATGTGAGTCCCACATTGGAGAAGGGTGTGGTGACGCCAAAATTGTCATTCCCTAATACTTTGGCAGCAATAGTTTTGATCTCCTGTTCGAGAATATTGAGATCGCGGCTATTTTCAGATTCTGTCTGCTCGGGATTGAATTCAGGAGCGGGAAGAGCTCTACGGTTAACCTTATGATTCTGATTCAGCGGAATCCTCTCTATCTGCATGGTGACGGCAGGAATCATATAAGGTGGTTTTCTTTCTTGAATGAATTTGTTGAGGGCATTAATATCCACGGGTGAATCGCTTACAACATATCCGGCTATGTATTTTCCTCCTGAAGGATGGTCGAATGCTGCTACGGTGGCATCTTTAATACCTTCAAATTCTCTTATCACCGCCTCTACTTCGCTTAATTCAATTCTGAACCCTCTGATCTTAACCTGACCGTCATTTCGACCCACAAAATCTATATTGCCGTCTGATCGGTATCTGACAATATCCCCGGTGCGATAGACCTTATCATATTTTCCGGCATCAAAAGGATTCATGATAAAGACTTCAGCAGTCTTGTCAGGACGGTTAAGATAACCTTCTGCAACATGTGGACCGGCTATCCACAGTTCTCCCAGGGCTCCCACCGGTACCTTTTTCCCTTCCTGATTAACTATATAACCCTTTGTATTGTCAACAATTTTACCAATAGGGATATCGGTCTCTCCCTTTTTGAGTTGATATGCCGTAACAAGGATCGTACCTTCTGTCGGGCCATACACATTGTAGGTTTTATAGGTTGACGGAACGGGGAAAGCAATCAGTTTCTCTCCGCCCATGCTGAGGTATTTAAGTGTGGTTTTTTCAATATCGGAAGCAAACTGTCGTCCTACCTGGGTGGTCATGAACATGTGTGAGACATTGTTGCTTACAATATAATCATTCAGCTTTTCCATGTCAAGACGTATCTCTTCGGGCACGATCACTACACTAGCCCCTGAGCAGAGAGCAGGGAACATGTCCATCATATTTGCATCGAAGCCATAAGATGCATAGGCTCCAACGCTGTCTCCGGGTTTAAGGGAATAATAACGGACATACCAGTCAATGAAACATACAAGATTGGCATGATTAATTTTCACACCTTTTGGAACACCTGTAGAACCACTCGTATAGAGCAAGGTGAATAGATCATCCGGTCTGGTGGTTATTTCAAATTTTTCCGGCCCAGAAATGTTTTCTATATCATCTATTAACAATACCTCTCCTTCATATTCATCCACTACCTCAAGAAGTTCCGAAGTTGTAATCAAAAGCTTTGCTGATGAATCTTTCAACATAAAATTCAGACGTTCTTTGGGATAGGAGGAATCCAGAGGCTGGTAGGCGCAAGAAGCTTTTAAGACTCCGATTGTGGCAAGCACAATCCATTCACTTCTCGGTATTAGTATGCCGACAACATTTCCTTGATCTATCCCTCTATTCCGGATAGCCGCCACAATTTTATCGGTGATGATATCCGCTTCTCTATATGTTATTTTTTTATCTTCATAAATGACGGCAACATTATCGGCAAAAGACTTGGCTGCATTCTTAAACAGAGTTGTTACTGTTTCATTGTCATTATATACTACCTCCGTTTGATTGAAAGAATCTAAATCCTCTTCTTGTTTGACCGTGAGAATTTCAATATCCGCCATAAGATCTTTTTCCGTTATGGACTTAAGTATGGAGGAATAACTCATGGCCATTTCTTCTATGAAGTTTTCCGAATATCTGTTTTGCATATATTCGGTATGGAGAACAAGTTCACCATCCCTTATAAATACCTGAAAGTCCAAAGGAGACCCTGTGGCATTTCTTTCAAGTGGGACAAACTCGACAGGTTTTCCGCAAAATTGCCTGATCGAGAAATTATCTCCTTGATAAGCAAAAAGAATGTCACTGTTAATCCCGGTTGCAGCTGCAAGTTCGGCAAATGAATAAATATCGTTATTCATAGCCTGAAGCATCTGTTGTTTTAAATCTTTCAAATAGTCACTGACTAATGTGTCGGAAGTCCATCTGCAATAAACGGGCAGTGTCTTTACCATCATATCCATGGTTCTTGCAGTTCGTAAACTGTTCCTGCCGTTGTAGATGGTTGTAAATAATGCTTCCCGAGAGTTTACAAAAGTGCCCAATAATTTGGCGAATGCTCCTGTTGTCACCACATTTGGAGTAAGACCTGAACGTTTGCAGAAATCATTTAATGCTTCCGGAGTAAGACTAAGTCTCAAATCAAGTGAACCGTATGAAATCTTATCTTCTTTCAGGTCGGGCAATGGTATGGAATCGATTTCAATTGAGCCGAATACACTTTCATACCATTCTTTTGCTTCTTTATAGGTATCTGTCTTACGCAATTTTTCCTCGTCTTGAGCCACATTATAACCGGAATATTTTTCAGGGTCGATTTTTTCGCCGGCATAAGCTTTTTGTAAATCCGATAGGAAAATCACGCTTGAAGTTCCGTCATAAATAATATGATGAAAATCTGAAAAGAAATAGAGGTTTTCTCCTACTTTTATTATCCGGATTCTGAAAAGTGGATCCTTAAGAAGATCGAAGGGTTGGATGAGATTAGGTTTAAGGTGTTCAAACTCCTCTTCCGTCATTTCCTCCAATTTTTGTGAATATGGAGTGTTATTAGGAGAGATAAGGGGATTACCATATTCATCTTCACTTATCACGCCTTTAACGTAGGGATGTGCCTCTATAACCTCTTCCACAGCTTTTGCAAGTTTATCGGCATCTATGGAAGAATCTATTTTCAGAAGCATCGGATTATTATAGGAGGCCTCGCCCTTACGGGCCATACTCTCCGCGTATATTCCCATCTGTGTCAATGACAATGGAACGGGTCCGGAAGGAACTGCCGGGCTTTCTTCAGTCGATTCCTCCATAATAAGTTCAGCTATCTTTCTTGGCGTCCTCCCCTTATAAATAAGTTTGGAAGTAAGGTTCAATCCTTCACATTTCTGTTGAAGTGCCATGACCTTGATGCTGTCACCCCCGAGCATGAAGAAGTCATCGTCAACACTCACTCTATCCAGTTTAAAGACTTTTTCGAAAGCCTCGCATATAGCTTTCTCTCTTTCATTTGAAGGAGGTATGTAGTTAGACCTAAGGTCGGAAATATCAGGTGGAAGGAGAATTTTACGATTCACTTTCCCGTTGGGCAAGATTGAGAATTTTTCCATCCTCATTATATGTAGGGGAACCATATAGGGAGGAAGTTTTCCTATAAGGTTTTCTCTTATATCTTCCGGAGAAATTTCATTCTCTCCCTCTACTGTGTAATAACCGCAGATATATTGTCCACCTTGAGAATTTGTGAAACCTTTAACCACAGCCTCCTTCACACCCTTGACACGTTTCATTGAAGCTTCCACTTCGCCTGGTTCCACACGCTGTCCATTGATTTTTACCATCCAGTCTTTCCTGTTGATATACATCAGGTTCCCATCCGGCAACAGACGCATTAAGTCGCCTGTATGTAACCATCCATCTTTATATAGT
>JAFLTM010000054.1 GCA_022509225.1 Muribaculaceae bacterium | reverse complement strand
GTTGCCGACACCTTGATGAAAGAAATGGAGGAAGACCAACAGGGATTCAATTCGGTCTACATGATGCTTGATTCCGGAGCCCGTGGTTCAAAAGACCAGATCAGACAGCTGTCTGGCATGCGTGGCCTTATGGCAAAACCGCAGAAAGCAGGAGCAGAAGGAGGTCAGATTATTGAAAACCCGATTCTTGCTAACTTCAAGGAAGGTTTGTCGGTGCTTGAATACTTTATTTCAACTCACGGTGCGCGTAAGGGTCTTGCAGATACCGCTTTGAAGACGGCTGATGCCGGTTATCTCACACGTCGTCTTGTTGACGTGGCTCATGACGTAATAATTACCGAGGAGGATTGCGGCACATTGCGTGGCTTGGAGTGCAGGGAGATCAAAAATAATGAAGAGGTTGTTGCTTCATTAAGTGAAAGAATCCTTGGTAGAGTTTCGGTTCATGACATTGTTGATCCGTTTAATCCTGAAGAGATTATTGTGAGAGCAGGTGAGGAGATAACAGAGTCTATTGCAGAAAGGATAGAAAAATCACCTATCGAGACAGTAGAAATTCGATCAGTCTTGACATGTGAGTCCAAAAGAGGTGTTTGCGCCAAGTGTTACGGACGTAATCTTTCCAATCACAGGATGGTACAAAAAGGTGAGGCAGTCGGTGTTATTGCAGCCCAATCAATTGGTGAACCGGGAACCCAGCTTACGCTTCGTACTTTCCACGTTGGTGGTGTTGCAAGTAATGTTGCAGCTGTAAAGGACGTAACATCCCGATATGATGGAAGACTTGAAATCGATGAACTCAGGACAGTAAAGAACAAGGATAATATTGATGTGGTTGTGGGCCGATTGGCAGAAATGAGAATAATTGAACCGAAATCAGGGATTGTTCTTACTACAGCCAATATTCCTTACGGATCCAAACTTTATTTCAAAGATGGTGATGATGTTAAAGTCGGAGAAATGATTTGTGAGTGGGACCCGTTTAATGCCGTGATTGTATCAGAAGAGGGTGGCCGAGTTCATTTTGAAAATATGGAAGAGGGAGTAACCTTCCATACCGAAAGTGATGAAGGAACCAACTTGAGTGAGAAGATCATCATAGAATCAAAAGAGAGGGCAAAAGTTCCATCTGCTCAATTCTTTGATGAGGAAGGCAATTTATTAAGGACTTATTCTTTGCCGGTTGGAGCTCACTTACTCATTAACGAGGGAGATGTTTTGACTCCGGGAGAAGTGTTTGTGAAGATTCCAAGATCAGCGGGTAGTGCCGGTGACATTACTGGAGGCTTGCCACGTGTGACCGAGTTGTTTGAAGCAAGGAATCCGAGCAATCCGGCTGTTGTGAGTGAAATTGACGGAGAGGTTAAATTTGGAAAGATAAAGAGAGGAAACCGTGAAATAACGGTAACTTCGAAACTTGGTGAAGTAAAAACATATCTTGTTCCTCTTTCCAAACAGATTCTGGTTCAAGAGAACGACTTTGTAAGGGCAGGAACACCCTTGTCAGATGGTCTTATCACTCCTGCCGACATCTTGAATATCAAGGGACCGACAGCTGTGCAAGATTATATCGTGAATGAGGTTCAGGACGTTTATAGAATGCAGGGTGTGAAAATCAATGACAAGCACTTTGAAGTGATTGTTCGTCAGATGATGCGTAAGGTCAACATTCTTGATCCGGGAGATACCAAATTCCTTGAGCAACAAGTTGTGGACAAGGTGGAATTTATGGAAGAAAATGACAATATCTGGGGTAAAAAGGTCATCACCGATAAGGGAGACTCAACCACCTATGAGAATGGTCAGATAATTACTGTAAGAAAACTTCGTGACGAAAATTCGTCATTGAAAAGAAAAGACCTTAAGACAATGGAAGTCAGGGATGCGGTACCTGCCACATCTGAACAAATCCTGCAAGGAATAACGAGAGCTGCACTTCAGACTTCGAGCTTTATGTCGGCAGCTTCCTTCCAGGAGACCACTAAAGTTCTTAATGAAGCTGCTATCCTTGGTAAAACCGATAACCTTGAGGGCATGAAGGAAAATGTTATATGCGGTCATCTAATTCCTGCCGGAACAGGTTTACGCGAATATAACAGACTTGTTGTGGCCAATAAGGATGAGTATGCAGCACTTCAACTCACAGATAATCCCGAGGAAGTTATTATCGAGGAGGAAGTGATAGAGGCATAAAATTAAAATTTAATTTAAAAAAGGTGTGATTGATGTCACGCCTTTTTTAATATCTAATCCTGAGTTTTCTAGGGATACTTTAAAAGGTGAATATGAGATTTTTTAACTAATTTAGCGGTTGAAATAAATCAGAAGAAAAATGTTATTGAAAATTGATTCTCTGAAAGAGGAAATAGATATTCAACAGGTATCCAATGCCGAGGAACTGGAATCGTTCAGATTGAAATATCTCAGTAAAAAAGGAATTTTGAATTCACTGATGGAAGAATTCCGAACAATTCCAGTAGAGCAAAAAAGAGAAGTTGGACAAAAACTCAATGAATTAAAGGTTTTTGTTAATGAAAAATTCAGATTGTTGAAAGAGGGACTGACAACTGCAGAAGATCCTGCTTTGGCAGAAATAGATCTAACAAGAAGTGCAACACCTTTTCCAACGGGGAGCCGTCATCCATTGTCGATAGTAAGGAATGATATAATTAAAATATTTTCCGATATGGGCTTCACGATTGCAGAGGGACCTGAAATTGAAGATGACTGGCATGTGTTTTCCTCGCTAAATTTTCCGGCAGATCATCCTGCCAGGGATATGCAAGATACCTTTTTTATCTCTCGCAACCCTGTGGATGTGTTGTTACGTACACACACTTCGTCGGTCCAGACTCGGACAATGGAAAAAACTAAACCACCAATCAGAATTGTATGTCCCGGTAGAGTTTATAGGAACGAAGCGATTTCTGCAAGGGCTCATTGTTTTTTTCATCAGATAGAGGGGCTTTATATTGACAAAAACGTTTCATTTGCCGATCTGAAGCAGGTCTTATTAAATTTTGCCCGGCAGTTGTTCGGACCTGAGACAAAAATAAGATTGCGTCCTTCTTATTTTCCTTTCACAGAACCTTCAGCTGAAATGGATATAAGTTGTGATATCTGCGGAGGTAAAGGATGTGCCTTCTGTAAAGAAACAGGATGGGTTGAAATATTAGGATGCGGAATGGTTGATCCAAATGTGCTGAGAGAATGTGGAATAGATCCGGATATATATTCCGGTTATGCTTTCGGATTGGGAATTGAAAGGATAACAAACCTTAAATATAAGGTTAAAGACCTCAGAATGTTCAGTGAAAATGATGTAAGGTTTTTAGCGGAATTTGAATCAGCACGCTAAATAGAATTTAAATTGGAATAGATGACTCAAAAAGAAAGATATTCACGCCTTATAGAATGGTTTTCAGAAAATATGCCTTCTCCAACAACAGAATTGGAATATGATTCTCCGTTCCATCTTCTATTGGCAGTGATACTTTCAGCTCAATGCACTGATAAAAGAGTTAATATTGTCACGCCTCCACTTTTCAAAGCATATCCTGACCCCCAATCGTTGGCAGAAGCTACTGAGGAAGAAGTTTATTCATACATAAAGAGTGTGACTTTTCCAAATAATAAGACGAGACATCTGATTAAGGCGGCCAAGATACTTACGAATGAATTCGGAGGAGAAATGCCATCCGACATAGAGGGCTTGATGAAACTTCCGGGAGTAGGCAGGAAAACGGCAAATGTGATGCTTGCCGTAATATGGAATAAAGCTGCCATGGCGGTGGATACCCATGTTTTCAGAGTAAGTAACAGAATAGGATTGACAAACAATTCGAAGACGCCGCTAAACACAGAGAAAACATTAGTTAAATATTTCCCGGCTGAAATCTTGTCGACTGCACATCATTGGTTAATATTGCATGGAAGATATGTGTGTAAATCAAGAAATCCAGATTGTAATAATTGTGGACTTACCGATGTGTGCAAAAAATATTCTAATGATATAAAGAATGCCAGATCAAACAAATAAAATTCTGAATAAATAACAAGAAAAATGGCCTTACTTATTTGTGAGGCCATTAATTTTTAAATGAAACAGAATAAAGAAAACTATAAGTCGCAATCTTCCGGTTTTTCAATATTATCTTTATTGCACTTTTCTATAATATGTTTGATTCTATCCGGGGTGGAGGGATGTGAAGAGAACATTTTCTGTAATTTTGAAGAAGATGCACCTGAACTTGCTTCAAGTTGGTTCAATTTTTCAAAAGCCATTGCCATCACCCAAGGATTTTTTCCATTAGATTTCAAGAAATCATATCCATAATCATCAGCATTCGACTCCTGTGAGCGTGAATATTTTGAATTTAAAATAGACTGACCGATTTGTCCTAATTGAGAATCGGTTAATTTCCCAGCAATTTCGCTTGTTGATCCTATTCCATCAAAAATTGCGGAATTAATTAATGATTGTTTTAAAGCATTTTTTGTATCCTTGTGAGCCACATGTCCTATTTCATGGCCAATAACACCCAGCACTTCATCATCGTTCATCAAATCCATTAAACCTGAATAAACCCTAACACTTCCGTCTGCACATGCAAAAGCATTCACATCGTCGGTGAGATAAACTTTAAAATTTAAAGGCATTCCGTCAACTTGAGTTAAACCGTCGGTGAGTTTTATTAATCTTACGGCATAATCACTCCCAGCCGGAGCAATTTTATTTACAGAATCTGAATATACAATATATTCATGCACATAGGCTACAACATCATTATCTGAAAGGGTGTAGGCAGAGGCCACTTTTTTTGCTCCACTCACCACTTTTCCCAAGTTTATTTTTGCCTCAGCACTCACTGTTGATAGCATTGAAATCAAAGCAATTATTGAAAAAATCCTAATAAATGAGGTTTTTTTGTTTCTTTTCATATTGCGTTAAATATTAAGAGATTACATTTAATTTTTATTTTAGATGCTTGTCAAGATATTTTGAATCAATTGTTTTTCTTGATCTGATAACGGAGGACGATTTAACGTCGCTAAATTAATTTTAAGTTGTTCAACACTGCTTGCACCTATCAACACACTTGTGACTGAGTGATGACCCAATAGCCAGTTGATTGCCATCTGAGCCAAAGATTCCCCCCGATCAATTGCAAGTTGATTCAGTGATTTTATTATACTTATTTGTTTTTCAGTCAGGGTTTCTTTCTTCAAATAACCGCCACGAGCGATACGGGAGTCGTTAGGAATTCCATTCAAATATCTGTCGCTCAGCAACCCTTGTGCAAGAGGAGAAAAAGCAATGAATCCAACGCCATTCTTTTCACAACCTGACAAAACTCCATTATTCAACGGAGATTCTTCCAATATATTGAACCTACCTTGTAATATAAGGCACGGTGTTTTGTTTTCTTTTAAAATTTTATAGGCTTTTTCAGCCACATCATAAGGATATTTAGATATTCCAACATATAAAGCTTTGCCCGCCTTGACAATATCTGAAAGAGCCTGCATGGTTTCTTCAAGAGGAGTGTCGGGATCATAACGATGAGAGTAAAAAATGTCGACATATTCAAGGTTCATCCTTTGAAGACTTTGATTTATACTTGCAAAAAGATGTTTCCTCGAGCCCCATTCACCATAGGGACCTTTCCACATGTCATGTCCTGCTTTTGTTGATATCAGGAGCTCATCCCTGTAAGGATATAGTTCGTTTTTAATAATCCTGCCGAATGTTTCTTCCGCCGAACCGTAGGGAGGTCCATAATTATTGGCCAGATCAAAATGAGTAATTCCGTTATCAAATGCATACAGAATTTTTGCTTTTGAACCTTCATAGGGATCTACGCCTCCAAAATTATGCCAAAGTCCTAATGATATTTCCGGGAGCAGAATTCCACTTTTCCCACACCTGCGATATTTCATCTTATCTCGATATCTATCTTCTGATGGGTAATATTGCATATATTTATTTGTTTTTTAAATAACCAAGGTAGTCCGACAATTTCTTTTCCTGAGGGTTTTGTGCAGGAATCCAAAAATTTGAGACGCTAAGACCATTTGGAAGATATTGTTGATTCACATAGTGTCTGTCATAATCATGGGAATATTTATACCCCTCATGATAACCAAGATCTTTCATCAGTTTTGTTGGTGCATTTCTCAAATGAAGTGGAACCGGCATATTACCGGATTTTTGTACTTCTTCCAAAGCCCTGTCAATAGCGAGGTAAGCTGAATTACTTTTTGGCGATGAAGCAAGATATATAGTGCATTCTGCCAATATGATTCTTCCTTCAGGCCATCCGATTTTTCTAAGTGCATCAAAAGTTGCATTTGCAAGCAAGAGTGCATTTGGGTTTGCCAAGCCAATATCTTCTGCAGCCAGAATAACAAGCCGACGTGCAATAAATTCCGGATCTTCACCTCCTGCAACCATTCTTGCAAGCCAATAGATGGCAGCATCGGGATCACTGCCTCTCACGGATTTAATAAAAGCAGAAATGATATCATAATGCATTTCTCCATTCTTATCATAAGCCGCGGGATTTTCTTGCAATAATTCAGTTACAATCTTATCATTGATTATAATTGTTTCTCCATCTTTTGTTGACTGGTCAATCAGATCGATAATGTTGAGAAGTTTCCTTGCATCACCTCCGGCAAATCGGAACAACGCATTTGTTTCTTGAATATCAAATTTTCTTTCACTTAAAAAATTATCGTTTTGGATGGCTCTTTCAAGTAAAGTTTGAAGATCAGTTATTTCAAGTGGTTTGAGAGTGTAAACCTGAGCCCGTGAAAGGAGAGGGCGTATAACCTCGAAAGATGGATTTTCAGTTGTAGCACCGATTAATGTGATTATGCCTTGTTCAACCGCCCCTAATAGAGAATCTTGCTGCGATTTGCTGAAACGGTGAATCTCATCAATAAAAAGTATAGGTCGAGCTTTACAAAATAGACCGGAAACCTCATTCTTGCATTTATCAATTACGTCACGAACATCTTTAACACCGGATGAAACGGCACTTAAAGTGTAGAATGAAGATTGAGTTGCCTTTGCGATTATTCTTGCAAGTGTGGTTTTCCCGACTCCCGGGGGCCCCCACAAGATAAAGGAGTTAACTTTACCCGATTCAATCATTTTTCTAACTATCCCGTTTTCGCCCACAAGATGTGACTGACCGATATAGTTATCAAGTGAATCAGGCCTCAATCTCTCTGCCAAAGGAATGTTTGAACTCATCTGTCAAGTAGATTGGTTTTTAATTTATCTAAATTAACTTCCGACAAAGATCCTACCACGATATCGCTATATGGTTTAATAACTTCTTGTTCAAGTGTGCCGTATATTCCCACCACCAAACATCCGGCGGCTTTACCTGCCATTACTCCTTGCAGAGAATCTTCAAACACAACACAATGTTCGGGAGAAATTCCTAATTTGGAGGCAGCCAACAGATACCCATCCGGTGATGGTTTCGAATTACTGATGAGATCACCCGTTACAACAAAATCAAAATATTCAAGTATTTCCGGCATCTGATCAGTCAGTTTCAACATTTTTTTATTATCGCTGCTGGTTACCAAAGCCATTGGATAATTATTACTTTGTAGATTATTCAGAAACTTTTGGGCACCTCTCATATATGTGAACTCCATTTTATTTTCAAGTTCATGAAGTCTTTGAGTCACACCTGCTCTTACTTTTTCATCCGGGAAATAGTCATTTAAAATTTTATTGAGAGTGCATCCCTTAATAACCTTTTGAAAATTAGGAATGCCAACGGGGAATTCATCATTAATGCGAATCCATATATTATCGTATTGACTTTCAGTATCAATCAATACTCCGTCTAAATCAAACAGAAATCCTATGTTTTGGTGTTTTTTCATTGTGATGACAAAAATAATGAAAAACCTACAAATAAATTACACTAATGTATCTAATTAGATGTCGTTACATAAATATGTGTTAACTTTGCATACTATATGCCAGAAACAAATCTGTGAATGACTAAAGAGATACAATTAACAGTTTCTCCGAAACAAGCCTATGATTCAACCTTCATTATTTCGAGGTTGAGAGCTAAAGCTGAAACAAAAGATTTTGTTATAAAGGATTTCAAGATAATACGAAGGTCGATTGATGCCAGAAAAAAGCCGATTAAAATAAATTTGGGAATCTTGATTTCGGATAATGAAACGGATTTAAGAAATTTATATAAAAAAAGGATATACAAGAAATTAAATCCCGATGCTCCTGACATTATTATAGTTGGATCAGGTCCGTCAGGTCTCTTTGCTGCTCTGAAAGCTATAGAAAGTGGAATAAAACCCATCGTTATAGAGAGAGGCCCGGATGTAGATAGCAGACGCAAAGATATTGCCAATATTAGCCGGGAAGGAAAGATCCTAACGGATTCAAACTATTGCTTTGGAGAAGGAGGAGCCGGCACATTCAGTGATGGAAAGCTCTTCACCCGTAGTAAAAAAAGGGGAAATATAAAAGAAGTGCTGGAAATTCTTCATCAGTTCGGGGCATCGGAAGAGATTCTCATTTCCTCACATCCTCATATTGGAAGTGACAAATTGCCGGGGATAATTAAAAACATCAGGAATAAGATAATTGAATGTGGGGGAGAGGTTATATTCAATTGCAAGATGGATGAAATTTTGTGTGAAGATGGAAAGGCAATTGGAGTAAAGACATCTGACGGAAGACTATTTCTAGGCCCAGTATTTTTAGGGATAGGCCATTCTGCCAGAGATACTTACCGGATGCTTCATTCTAAAGAAGTCAAGATGGAACCTAAAGGTCTGGCAATTGGAGTAAGACTTGAACATCCACAAGAGTTAATTGATAAAATGCAATATCACTCCAAAGAAGGAAGAGGGAAATGGCTGCCACCGGCAGAATATTCATTTGTCACTCAGGTGGATAACAGAGGAGTTTATACTTTTTGTATGTGCCCGGGAGGTGTAATTGTACCGGCAGTTTCATCACCAGAAGAACTTGTGGTCAACGGTATGTCGGCTTCGGCAAGAGCAGGAAGATGGGCTAATTCAGGATTTGTTGTAGAAATTAATCCTGAGGATATTGATAAAAATAAAACATCCTCACCCTTAAAAATGCTTGAATTACAAGAAAATCTCGAGAAAACCTTTTCAAAAGATGCCAATTCCACCCTGAATGCTGCAGCACAAAGGATTCCTGATTTTTTAAGGGGGAAAATATCCGACACATTACCTCCGACTTCTTATGTGCCTGGCATACATCCAGCTGATTATAATTTACTGTTCCCTGAATTTATTTGTCATAGATTAAAAAAGGGCCTTGAATTTATCGGAGAAAAAAGTGGCGATTTTATATCTGAAAAAGGATTAATGATCGGATTGGAGTCAAGAACCTCGAGTCCCCTTAGAATACCAAGGAATCCGGAAACTCTATGCCATGTTGAAATAGAAGATTTATATCCGATGGGAGAGGGTGCCGGATATGCCGGTGGAATTATTTCTTCTGCCATTGATGGCATTAGATGTGTGGAAGCTTATAAAAACAGAATTAAAAATGGGTAGAATCATAAATATAGACACATCTTCAAAAAAATGCAGTGTTGCATTGGCAATAGATGGCGAGATTGTTATGGGTTTGGAATCGAAAAAGGAAATGGACCATGCTGCTATCTTGGCCCCATTTATTGATGAATGTGTAAGATATGCAAAAAACAATAATTTTAAATTGGATGCGGTGTCAGTAACCGACGGCCCAGGTTCGTACACAGGTCTCAGAATAGGGCTTTCAATGGCCAAAGGCCTCGCCTATAGTTTAGATATACCACTCGTAACAATATCTTCCTTGGAGGTTATAGCGGTAAGGGCAATTTTCTCCTATCCTGATATTTCCGGAACAGAAATCATAGTTCCTATGATTGATGCAAGAAGGATGGAAGTCTACACAACGTTTTTTAACAGTTGTCTAAAGAGGGAAATGGAAGAAAAAGCATTAATTTTAGACGAAAATTCATTTGATAATTTATATCAGTTCAGCAAGGTGTTATTCATAGGAGACGGCAGTTTAAAATTCCAAGGAATTTATCAGGGTAAAAACGGAGTCTGGCTGGGTAATGGAATGCCCCATGCAAAATATATGGTTACGCTTGCAGAAAAAAAATTTAACAATGGCGAATTTGCCGATTTAGCTTACAGCGTTCCAAGATATTTAAAAGAGTATCAAATAACTGTAGCAAAATCAAGACTTTGAAGATATGGAATATAACACGGCGTTACCTCCTCTCTCCATGAGAGAATACGGGAGGAACATACAAAAGCTTATAGAATATTGCACAAAGATTGAGGATCGTGAAGAGAGAACTAACTTTGCTTATTCTATCGCAGACACGATGATAAGGTTATTTCCCGAATTGAGCGGGGAGTCAAATCTTCAGAAGGTTTGGGATCATATTAATCTGATATCTGATTTTAAATTAGATATTGAATTTCCTTGTGAAGTCATTGGAAAAAATGATCAACGTCCTAAACCCGGATCCATTCCTTACACTCATAAAACTGAAAAATACAGGTGTTATGGCTCCAATCTGATCAACATGATCAGGGAGGTTTCAAAAATGGAGGGAGGAGTTGAAAAAGACCAGATTATTTTTCTGATCGCCAACCAGATGAAAAAGCAACTTGTGTCAGTTAATGTCGACACGGCAACCGATAGAAGAGTTTTCAATGACATTAAGGAGATAACGGGTGGTGCTATTGATATTGATGCCGAATCATATAGATTGAATGACTATATCGGAACTTCATCACATCCGGAGGTTAAGAAAAAGAAGAAAAACAAATAAAAAGATGAGTTCTTTTATTGTTGAAGGAGGGAAACATCTTCAGGGGGAACTGACACCTTTGGGAGCCAAGAACGAAGCTCTTGAAGTGATATGCGCCACTTTGCTTACAACCGAAAAAGTTACGATAAATAATATTCCGGACATCGCAGATATAAGAAACTTGATATCGCTTCTTGCTGATCTTGGAGTGAAGGTTACTACTGTGGATAATAAAACCATCACATTCCAGGCTGACGAAATAGATCTTGAATATCTTCAGAGTCTTGATTTCAGGTTAAAAGTGAAATCAATGAGAGGATCCGTGATGATTGCAGGTCCTCTCCTCGGAAGATTCGGTTATGCAGTTTTATCAAGACCGGGAGGCGATAGGATTGGAAGGCGAAGGTTAGATACCCATTTCATAGGCTGGAAAAAATTAGGAGCTGATTTTTATTATGACCCGGAACAGAAAACATTTAAAATTGAAGCTAAAACCGGGTTAAGGGGTTCATATCTTCTACTTGATGAAGCCTCTGTGACGGGAACTGCTAATATTATAATGGCAGCTGTATTAGCAAAAGGAGAAACCATCATATATAATGCGGCGTGTGAGCCATATATCCAGCAGTTGTGCAGACTTTTGATAAAGATGGGAGCCAGAATTGACGGAGTCGGTTCGAACTTGTTGAAAATATATGGGGTTGAGAGTTTGCATGGTGCAAATCATACTTTACTGCCCGACATGATAGAGGTTGGAAGTTTCATTGGGATGGCTGCCATGACAGGCTCAGACATAACATTAAAGAATGTAGGCATTAAGGATCTTGGCATAATGCCGGACGCCTTTAGAAGGTTAGGGGTATCGATGGATATAATCGGAGATGATATAAGGATATGTCAAAAAGATATCTATGAAATTGAAAATTTTATGGATGGCTCGATAATGACATTCGCTGATGCACCGTGGCCCGGTCTTTCACCAGATTTATTGAGTATATTTCTTGTGGTTGCAACACAGGCAAAAGGTAGTGTTCTGATTCATCAAAAGATGTTTGAGAGCCGACTCTTTTTTGTTGACAAACTGATAGAAATGGGGGCCGGAATAATCTTATGCGATCCACATAGGGCAGCTGTGATAGGTTCAGGCCGATTCAACTTCCTTAGGGCCACCAATATGGTATCTCCTGATATTAGAGCCGGAATAGCAATGCTAATTGCAGCCATGAGTGCAAAGGGTACAAGCGTGATTCAAAATATCGGGCAAATTGACAGGGGATATGAAAGAATTGATGAACGTCTGAATTTGTTAGGCGCTCATATTATAAGAACTGCAGATTGAGTCATGATAACAAATGATCAGTTGATAACAGTGGGAAAATTTCATAAAACCCACGGTTTGAAAGGGGAATTAAATGCTATTCTCGATATAGACCCCGCATATTTTGTTGAAGGTAATCCATTAATTGTTGAAATAGAGGGACTGAATGTTCCTTTTTATCTCAATTCCATCAGAAACAAGGGTTCAATAAGTTATCTTATCAGATTAGAGGGTGTGGAAACAGACAAGGAGGCTTCCGAATTTGTAAATCATGAAATAAAAATGATTGCTGAAGACTCTGAAGAATGGCTTGAACCGAATGAAGATGATTTAATAGGATTTACCATAGTTGATATGGAAAATCAAAAGCCGATAGGTGAGTTGTATGACATTGATGATTCAACCGAAAACGTCCTGTTTATTGTGAAAAATAAAGATGACTCTTTTTATATACCTGCTGCAGATGAATTTATAAAAGAGATAGATTATGATAAAAAATTAATTATGATGACTTTCCCTGATGGGCTTCTCGATATGAATGACTGATTTTTATTCACTCAAAATAGGAGAGATGTCAAAATGAATTTGAATCTGAATAAGAACCATAGAAAATGAAAGAATATATAAAATTATTTATAATAATTCTCGGTATGTTTTTATTCCCTTTATATGCACATGCCAAAATAAAGGAAGAGAAAAACGAGGAAGCAAGAATACAGGCTTTGGACGATCTTGATTTTATTGAAATGTTGAATTCCGTGGAAACAGGAAACGCATCACAATTAATTCAAAAGTTCCAGTCGAAAGAGGGGAAAAATAAATTGTTGAATGGAAAATATAATCCTAATGGTGAATGCACCGTGGAAGCTTTCAGGAACAAGGAGGTTCTACTGATAACAATACCTGCTCATTTATTATTTGCGCCAAATGAAACGGAATTAAGAGAAAATTCAGGAGATTATCTAATTCCGATACGGCGTTATCTAAAAGAGCCTGACATGTTCAGGGTGCTGTTAGTTATGCATACAGACAATACGGGTTCCGAAGAGTATCGGGAACAACTTACATTAGATAGGGTGAATTCTGTATTTGAATGGTTTGAAGAAACCGGTTCTCCAACTAAATATCTTTTTTCTTATGCCTTGTCTGATGAAATGCCCTTAAAACCCAATGATTCTATGGAAAACAGGAGAGGCAACCGAAGACTTGAAATATATCTGGTTCCGGGAACA